>JASBUM010000154.1 GCA_030147905.1 Acidimangrovimonas sp. | reverse complement strand
GTCCCGCCCCGGCCAGCAGCCCGCTGCCGATCCCGCGTCCGGCGATTGCGCAGGGTGCCGGTCCGGCCCCCGCCATGCCGGCCCCCGCCTTGCTGGCCGGGCCGGCGGCGCCGGGTGCCGCCGGCGGGCTCAACGCGCTGGCGCGTTTCGAGCCGGGCGCATCCGAGTTGACCGATCGCGGCTCCGGCATTCATCTGGCGCTGCGGCTCAGCCAGCCGGTGCCCTACCGGCTGTCGCTGCTCGACGGGCCGCCGCGGCTGGTGCTCGACTTTCGCGAGGTGGACTGGGCGGCACTGGACGCGAGCCGGCTCGATCAGGCGCGGCATGTGACGGCGCTGCGGGCGGGCGTCCTGCTGCCGGGCTGGTCGCGGCTGGTGTTGAAGCTGGACGGTCCCTACGAGATCCGGCGCGCCTACATGAGAACGCGCGGCCTGGGCGGGCAGGCGGAGGTGACCGCCGATCTGGTCCCGGTCGCGGCGCAACGCTTCGCCCAGCTGGTGGCACGCGATCGCAAGGCGCGGCAATCGGGCGGGGATGCGGGCCTGTGGCGGCTGCCGCAGCCCAATCCCGCCAGCCTGGCGGCGCCGCGCCACCGCCGGCAGGACGGCGAAAAGCCGCTGGTGGTGGTTCTCGATCCCGGGCATGGCGGCATCGATCCCGGTTCGGTCTACGGCCATGTCCACGAGGCCGACGTGACCCTGGCCTTTGCCCGCCAGCTGCGCGAGATGATGCTGCGCGCGGGGATGAAGGTGGTGATGACGCGCAACGAGAATGTCTTTGTGCCGCTCGAGACGCGGCTTTCGATCGCGCGGGCGGCGGGGGCGGATCTGTTCCTGTCGATCCATGCCGATGCCGAAGTCTCGCGCGAGGCGGTGGGTGCCACCGTCTATACCCTTGCCCGACGCGCCAGCGACCGCGCCTCCGCGGAACTGGCCGCGCGCCACGACCGCAACGACATCATGGCGGGGGTGGACCTGTCCCATGCCGACGACCAGATCGCGACGATCCTGATGGACATGGCCCGCACCGAGACCCTGCCGCGTTCCGTCCGGCTGGCCAACGACCTGGTGGACGCGATCAAGGCGGCGGGCATCCGCATGCATCCGCGGCCCCATCAGGTGGCGGCCTTTTCGGTGCTGAAATCGCCCGACGTGCCTTCGGCGTTGATAGAACTGGGATATCTCTCCAGTCCCGACGACCGGCGCAACCTCGTCGATCCGGCCTGGCGGGCGAAGATGGCGCGGGCGATCATGGGGGCGATCCGGGTCTGGGCCAAGGCCGATGCGGCCGAGGCGCTGCTGGTCCGCCAATAGCCGCCGCTGCCGCCTGTGGCCCCGTCGCGCCAAGTTGAGCGGGCGCGCGCCCTTTCGCCGGCCGTTCGGGCCGAGTTGTTTTGACCCTCCCCGACCAAGCGCGTATATGAGGGCGAATTCACAGGGGGTCGATCCGTGGTGCGAGCGATTTTATCCTTTCTCGGCGCGCTTTTCAGCTGGCTGACCATGGCGTTGTTCTTCGGTACGCTGACTGTCGCCGGGCTGTTCTGGATGTATTCGCGCGACCTGCCCAGCTATGACCTGCTGGCGCAGTACACCCCGCCGACCATCAGCCGGATCTATTCGGGGCAGGGCAAGATCATCGACGAATTCGCCTCCGAACGGCGGATCTTCACCCCGATCACCGACATCCCGCCGCTGGTGAAGGAAGCCTTCATCTCGGCCGAGGACAAGAACTTCTACCTGCACGAGGGGTTCGATCCGCGCGGGATCGTCTCGGCCATCTTTCTCGCGATCCGCACCCGCGGGCGCGACCTGCGCGGCGCCTCGACCATCACCCAGCAGGTCGCCAAGAACTTCCTGCTCAACGGCAACCGCACGATTTCGCGCAAGATCAAGGAACTGATCCTCGCCTATCGGATATCCAAGGCCTATTCGAAGGACCGGGTGCTGGAGCTTTACCTCAACGAGATCTATCTGGGCGACAATTCCTATGGCGTGACGGCGGCCGCGCAGACCTA
The DNA here is from genome assembly GCA_030147905.1 of Acidimangrovimonas sp. The sequence goes on along the minus strand of JASBUM010000154.1, from coordinate 2,071 downwards.
TTTCAACAAGACGCTCAGCCAGCTCAACCCGCAGGAGGCGGCCTATCTGGCGGGGCTGCCGCGGATGCCGGCGGCGCTGGACCCGGTGCGCAACCACAAGGCCGCGGTGGACCGGCGCAATTACGTCCTGCGGCAGATGTATCGCAACGGCTATCTCGACAAGGCGCAGTACGAAAAGGCAGTGACCTCGCCGCTTCTGTCGGTGCAGGGGGGCGATTTCCCCGCCTTCCAGGAGACGCTGCCGCCGCGCAGCTATTTCACCGACGAGATCCGCCGGCAGCTGTCGGGCACCTTCGGACAACAGGAATTCTTCGGCGGCGGCCTGACGATCCGCGCCACCGAGGATCCCCAGATGCAGAAATGGGCCGTGCAGTCGCTGCGGTGGGAGCTGGAACGTTTCGACCGCGCCCAGGGCGTGTGGCGCGGCACCGGCAAGACCATCGCGATGAAGGATCTCGGTTCGGAGAAGCAGTGGCGCAAGGCGCTGCGCGATACCAAGATCCCCCGTGACATCCCGGGATGGCATCCGGCGGTGGTCCTCGGGCTCGACAAGACCGAGGCGAAGATCGGGATCGAGGGCGTCCCGGCCGGTCCCACCGATGTCATTCCCGCCGACGACGTCACCTGGGCGCGCAAGCGCGAGGCGGGCGGCAAGCTGGGGCCGCGTGCAAAGGTGCCGTCGGATCTTCTGTCGGTGGGCGATGTCGTCGAGGTCGAGAAGCTGACCGACAAGAACGGCAAGTTCCAGCGCTGGTCGCTGCGCCAGATCCCCAAGGTCGAGGGTGCCTTCATGGCGATGGACGTCCATACCGGGCGGATCCTCGCGCTGCAGGGCGGCTTCAGCTATGAACATTCCTCCTTCGACCGGGCCACGCAGGCCGCGCGGCAGCCGGGTTCGTCCTTCAAGCCCTTCGTCTATGCGGCCGCGCTCGATTCCGGCTTCACCCCGGCCACGATCGTCATCGACGCGCCGATCACGGTGAACACGCCGCAGGGGCTGTGGACGCCGAAGAACGCCGAGAACAAGTATTACGGGCCGGTGCCGATGCGCGTCGGGCTGGAGCAGTCGCGCAACCTCATGACCATCCGGATCGCCCAGGCGGTGGGGATGGACGTGATCGCGAAATATGCCGAACGTTTCGGCATCTACAAGGTGATGAACCAGTATCTGGCCAACTCGCTGGGCGCGCAGGAGACCACGCTCTACAAGCTTGTCGCGGCCTATGCGGAGTTCGCCAACGGCGGCGAGAAGGTCGAGCCGACGCTGGTCGACCGGGTCCAGAACCGCTTTGGCAAGACCATCTACCGCCACGATCAGCGCGTCTGCACCGATTGCCGGAACCCCAACATCCCTCCGGGCCAAAGCCCCACCATCGTCTCCAAGCGCGAACGCGCCATGGACCCGATCACCGCCTATGAACTGGTCTCGATGATGGAGGGTGTGGTCAAGCGCGGCACCGCGGCCGGGGTCGTCAACCTGCCGGTTCCGGTGGCGGGCAAGACCGGCACCACCAACCAGGCGAAGGACGTGTGGTTCATCGGCTTCACCTCGAACATCGTCGCGGGCTGCTACATCGGTTACGACACGCCGCGCACCCTGGGGCGCAATGCCTACGGCTCGACCATCTGCGCGCCGGTCTTCCAGCGCTTCATGGAGAAGGCGGTGAAGAAATACGGCGGCGGGCCGTTCCCGGTGCCGCCGGGCGGCTATTTCGCCAATGTCGATCGCTGGACCGGCGCGCCGCTTCCCGCCGGGGCGACCGGCGCCAATGTCCAGGCCGAGTATTTCCGCAATGGCGAAGGTCCGACCACCGGGCCGGGTGTCGTCGACGGCGGTTTTGCCATGGGCTCGAACCTGCCGCTTTATGCGCCCGGGCAGACGGGGCAGGGCAACGTGCCATCCACCAGCCTGCCTGCGAACAACGCCAATGTGGGCACCGTCAGCTCCGGCGGGCTTTACTGACCTGACGGCGGGGCGGCGGGCGCGGGGGTGCAAGGTGGTCCCCCGCGGCGTCCGGTTCCGCGGCGCGGCCGTCCCGGGGCGCGCGGGTGGCGGCCGCCCGGCGGGCGC
>JASBUM010000152.1 GCA_030147905.1 Acidimangrovimonas sp. | reverse complement strand
CAACAAGCTGATGCTGGAGCGGCGGCTCGATCCCTGCATGTCGGAGGTCCTGCCATGGGCCGAGATCCCGGCCGCACATGAAAAGATGCGCCGCAACGAGCACAAGCCCGGCAATATGGCGGTGCTTGTCCAGGCGCCGCGCGCGGGGCTGCGCACCTTCGAGGATGCGCTCGAAGCCGGCCGCCGGTCCTGACGCGTCGGGCCCGGTTCCGCCGGGCCGCCGGCGGCATCGCGGGGGGGCGCTTCGCGATGTCCGGGGATCCGGTCGCTGTGTTCCGTCTCCTGACGAGCCATGACTGCGGACGGGGCGCGATCGTCACGGATCCTTGCCGGCCGCGTGCCTGCGCGGCCGGGCATTAGGCCAATATTAAGACTGATGGCTTGCTATTCCCGGAGACATCCGGGTTTGTCATGCAGCACGATTGGGTCATCGACGTTCTTTGCGACCTTCAAGCCTATGCGGCTCGCAATGGGCTGATGGCGCTCGCGGGCCAGACCGAGGCATTGCTTGTCCTCGCCCGTGCCGAGATCGCGCGTCAGCACCGCGCGACAGCCGCCGTCGGCCGCGCCGGCGCGGAGCCGGGGCAGAACGAGCCGGTCGCGCCCATGGTCCATGGTCCGGGGTCGCGACGAAGCTAGACGCGGGGCGGCGACAGTGCCCGCGGGGGCCGCCGGGCGGGCTGCGCAATCGCGCTCGGGCGGGCTGCGCAATCGCGGTGTCCGGCGTGGCCCGCGGCGCGCGCGCCGATCGCCCGGGACATGCGTCATTCCGGAAGATGCAGAGCGCGATATGGGCGGGGGCCGGGTGGGGCCCGGGCAGGGCGTCGCCGCGTGCGGAACGGCGGCCACCCACCGGGTGTGCCCCGGGCCGGTGGGGCGCCCGTACGGCCCGGAAATGCCAGGGCGCAAGGATGCTGGAAGGGCGCGGCGGCTCTCGCTCGGCGGGGGCGCAGGCGCCGCCCGCCTGTCCGCGACGGCCCGGCCCGGCGGCCGTCCGCAGCGTGAATGACGGGCCGCGCTTCGCGCTGGTCCTGGGCCGCCCGCTCGTCTAACGTCGCGCCATGAACGCAGTTGCCCCAAAATTTTCCGACGATCAGGCCGAGGCCTGGGACCGTGTCGCCGATCTTCTGCGCGACAACGGCATCGACATCGACGACGGCGAACTGGGTCCGCCCGGCGGGGGTGGCAGCGCGGTTCTGGCGATCACCGGCAAGGCCGGATCGGGCAAGACGATGCTGCTGTCGGCCCTTACCAAGGCGCTCTGCGACGCGGGGGTGGAGCTGATCTCGGGCGATTACGAGGGACGGCGCCGGCGCGAGCGGCGAACGCTTGCGGTTCTTGCGCCAACCAACAAGGCGGCCAGCGTGCTGCGCGGGCGCGGCGTGGCGGCGACCACGATCCACCGGATCCTCTACACGCCGGTCTACGACCCGGAATACGAGCGCATCGCGGAATGGCTTACCGGTAACGGCACCCGCCCCGAGATCGAGGGCCTGGGGGAGGCGGCGCTGGAACGCGCACGGCTCTTCTTCGAGCAGGTGCGTTCCATTCCGGGCGCATTGGCCGCGGCCGGCCTGCGAGGATCGGATTTCATCCGCGGCTGGAAACGGCGCGAAGATCCTCTGGACATCGGCTTCATCGACGAAAGCTCGATGCTCGACGAACGGCAGTTCGAGGACCTGCGCGCGATCTTTCCCACACTGGTGCTGTTCGGTGATCCCGCCCAGCTTGCGCCGGTGGGGCAGTCGGGGGAGATGGTTTTCGGCAGGCTGCCGCCGGCCCGTCAGTTGCCGCTGAGCCGGGTACATCGCCAGGCCGACGACAATCCGATACTCGATCTGGCCCATCTGCTGGGTCGCGATGACCTGCGTTTCGAGGATTTCGAGGCCGAGATCGAGACCATCGCCGCCCGCGACGACCGTGTTCATCTGGCGCAACGCGTCGACGCCGCGCTGATGGCGCGCAGCCCGGTTCTTGTCTGGCGCAACGCGACGCGGGTGCGTCTCATACAGGCGTTCCGCGCGGCTTTCGGCGCCCCGGCGGACGCGCTCCTGCCGGGCGAGCCGCTGATCTGCGACGGGATCGAACTGCCGGTCAAACATCGAAAGAAGCGGATAGACCTGGAGGCACGCGGCCTCATCAAGGGCGCGCAGGTGATCTATCTGGGCCCCGGCCGTAAGCCGGGCTTTTCGCAGCTTCATGTCATCGGCGCCGAGGATCCGCGCATCTCGGCCGCCTCGATCATCAAGATCGAGCATCCCGACGAAGAGGAGCCGTTCATTCCCTATGCCGCCCGGATGGGTGCTGCCTTCCTGCATGGCGCGGCGGTCACGATCCACAAGGCACAGGGGTCCCAATGGCCCGAGGTGCAGGTCTACGCGCCGGACCTCTTCGCCGCCTCGCGCGCTGACCGCACCGAGGCCGGAATCGCCTTGTGGAAGCGGCTCGCCTATGTCGCCATCACCCGCGCCGAACATCGGCTTCACTGGGTGGTGCGCAACCGTCTTGCCCGGCCCGAGATGCCGCTTGGCGTGGCTGATCTTTCCGCGCCTGTTCCACGGTTGCAACTGGACGCCGAGGCTGACTAATGTCACTGGCCGGGGGGGAACAGAACCCCGAAGTACCGTCCCGACAAGGAGGTTTCCATGCGCTGCGTTTTCGTTCAGTTCCGTTGTTCACCCGGAAAGACCTATGAGGTCGCCGACGCCATCTATGACCGCGAAGTCGTCTCCGAGCTGTATTCGACCTCGGGTGAATTCGACCTGATCGCGAAGATCTACATTCCCCCCGATCAGGATGTCGGCCATTTTCTGGCCTCGCGGCTGTTCGACATCCCGCATATCCAGCGGACCCTGACCACCATGACATTCAAGGCGTTCTGACATGGCGCGGGTGGTGGCGATCACGGGCGCCAGTGCCGGCATCGGGCGGGCGGTGGCGCTGGGCATGCTGGAGGCGGGCTGGAAGGTGGCCCTTCTCGCGCGGCGCCCCGAGCCGCTGGAAGAGATCGCCGCCGCGGCGCCGGATCGCGCCATCGCGCTACCCTGCGACGTCGCCGATCCGGTCGCGGTCGAGACGGCGTTTACCGCGGTCGCTGCGCGTTTCGGACGGCTTGATGCGCTGTTCAACAATGCCGGGATCTTTCCGCCCGGCGGGACGATCGACGAGATCGCGGTCGAGGACTGGCTGGAGGCGGTCGAGATCAACCTCAACGGAATGTTCTTCTGCGCCCGCGCCGCCTTCGGCCAGATGCGCCGTCAGGATCCGCAGGGCGGTCGCATCGTGAACAACGGATCGGTATCGTCCCAGGCGCCGCGTCCGGGGGCCACCGCCTATACGGCGACCAAGCATGCGATAACCGGGCTGACAAGGTCGATCGCGCTCGATGGCCGCGCCTTCGACATCGCCTGCGGCCAGATCGACATCGGCAATGCCGCGACAGACATGGTTGCGGCGATGGGCAAGGGCGTGCCCCAGGCCGACGGCAGCCGACGGCCCGAGCCGGTGATGGACGTGGCCAACGTGGTGCAAAGCGTGCGCCACATGCTGGAACTTCCGCTGGAGGCCAACATTCCCTTCATGACGGTCATGGCGACCAAGATGCCGTTGATCGGACGCGGATAGGGCGGCGCGACGGGAACCCGCGTCCGGGCCTTGCCGGCGGGGCACCACGGGCGACGCGGGGCTTCGTGCCGAGCGTGCGACGCGCGGCGACTGCGCGCCTCCCGCCGGGTCGTCAGTTCTTGAAGATGCGGAACGCCGCCGAGGC
>JASBUM010000148.1 GCA_030147905.1 Acidimangrovimonas sp. | reverse complement strand
CGCGGCGCCTGGACAAGCACCGCCATATTGCCGGGCTTGTGCTCGTTGCGGCGCATCTTTTCATGTGCGGCCGGGATCTCGGCCCATGGCAGGACCTCCGACATGCAGGGATCGAGCCGCCGCTCCAGCATCAGCTTGTTGGCCGCCGCCGCCTGCTTGAGATTGGCGAAATGGCTGCCCTGGACGCGCTTTTGATGCATCCACAGGTAACGCACGTCGAAGGTCAGGTTGTAGCCGGTGGTGCCGGCGCAGATCACCACCATGCCGCCGCGCTTGACGACGAAGACCGAGACCGGGAAGGTCGCCTCGCCGGGGTGTTCGAACACCATGTCGACATTCACGCCCTTGCCGGAGATGTCCCAGATCGCCTTGCCGAACTTGCGCGCCTCGGAAAACCAGGCCTTGTATTCGGGCGTGTTCACCGTCGGCATCTGTCCCCAGCAGGCGAATTCCTTGCGGTTGATGGCACCCCTGGCGCCCAGACCCATGACGAACTCGCGCTTGTCCTCGCCCGAGATGACGCCGATCGCGTTGGCCCCCGCGGCATTGATCAACTGGATCGCGTAGGAGCCGAGACCCCCGCTCGCCCCCCAGACCAGGACATTGTCGCCGGGTTTGAGGATATGCGGGCGATGGCCGAACAGCATCCGGTAGGCGGTGGCAAGCGTCAGCGTGTAGCAGGCGCTTTCCTCCCATGTCAGGTGACGCGGGCGGGGCATCAATTGCTGGGCCTGGACGCGGGTGAACTGGGCGAAGGAGCCGTCGGGGGTTTCATAACCCCAGATCCGCTGGCTGGGCGAGAACATCGGATCACCGCCGTTGCATTCCTCGTCGTCGCCGTCGTCCTGGTTGCAGTGGATCACCACCTCGTCGCCGACCTTCCAGCGCTTGACCTTGTCGCCCACTGCCCAGACGATGCCCGAAGCGTCCGATCCCGCGATGTGATAGTGCGCGCCATGGCCGTCGAAGGGGCTGATCGGCTGACCGAGCGCGGCCCAGACGCCGTTGTAATTGACGCCCGCGGCCATCACGAGAACCAGCACTTCGTGACTGTCGATGGCCCAGGTATCGACCACCTCGACCTGCATCGCGCTGGCCGGGCTGCCATGCCGTTCCCGCCGGATCGCCCAGGCGTACATCCGGGCCGGCACATGGCCCAGGGGCGGCATCTCGCCAAGTTCGTACAAGTCCTTCTCGGGCGCCTCATAGGGCGGAATGGCTATGTTCCTGTCCAGGGCCATCGGTGCCTCCGTTTCGTTCTCGGGGGGCCGCCAGAGCCGATACGGCTACGCCGCAACGCAGAATCATCTTGGCGACCCCTCCCCCAGATAGCAACGCTGACGAAACTTTGCAATTAATGACAGCAGTTCATGGTAATTTTATTTCTCTACGGTGGCGTTCATCCGCCGATTTCGGCTTTGAGCCTGCCCAAATACCTATCGGCACCGACCCGAAGGCACCGCCGCGACGCAGAAATTGACAGAGACACAAAATTACCATTATCAATCAACATCGGGAATTTAATTATTCGAGATGTGCCATGCCGGATCACCCGTGGATCTTTCGCACCTATGCCGGGCATTCGAGCGCCGAGGCCTCGAACGCGCTTTACCGCGCCAATCTGGCCCGCGGGCAGACCGGCCTGTCGGTGGCTTTCGATCTGCCGACGCAGACGGGCCATGACAGTGATCATCCGCTTGCGCGGGGCGAGGTCGGCAAGGTCGGCGTGCCGATCTGCCACCTCGGCGACATGCGGGGGCTCTTCGCCGGAATCCCGCTTGCCCGGATGAACACCTCGATGACGATCAACGCCACCGCGCCGTGGCTCCTTGCGCTCTATCTGGCACTGGCGGAGGAACAGGGCGCCGACCCGGCGCAGCTTCGCGGTACGGTGCAGAACGACACGATCAAGGAATATCTCTCGCGCGGGACCCATATCTTCGCGCCCGCCCCCAGCCTGCGGCTGACCACCGATGTCGCGGCGTTCTGCGCGCTTGCGATGCCGAAGTGGAACCCGATGAACGTCTGCTCCTACCACCTGCAGGAGGCCGGCGCGACGCCTGAACTGGAACTGGCCTATGCCCTCGCGACCGCGATCGCGGTGCTTGACGATCTGCGCGCCAAGGCCGATCCGGCGGCCTTTCCCGCGATGGTCGGGCGGATCTCGTTCTTCGTGAACGCGGGGATCCGCTTCGTCACCGAGATGTGCAAGATGCGCGCCTTCACCGAGCTGTGGGACGAGATCTGCCGCGAGCGCTATGCGATCGAGGATCCGGAACTGCGGCGTTTCCGCTACGGCGTGCAGGTGAATTCGCTGGGTCTGACCGAACAGCAGCCCGAGAACAACACCCACCGCATCCTGATAGAGATGCTGGCGGTGACACTGTCACGCAATGCCCGCGCCCGCGCGGTCCAGCTTCCTGCCTGGAACGAGGCGCTCGGCCTGCCGCGGCCATGGGATCAGCAATGGTCGCTGCGCATGCAGCAGATCCTCGCGCATGAGACGGACCTGCTGGAACATGGCGATCTCTTCGATGGCAATCCGGTGGTTGCGGCGCGGGTCGAGGCGCTCAAGCAGGCGGCGCGGGACGAGCTTGGCCAGATCGACGCGATGGGCGGTGCGGTGGCCTGCATCGGCCACATGAAAAGCCGCCTCGTCGCCGCCAATGCCGAACGGATCGCCCGCATCGAAAGCGGCGAGACGGTGGTGGTCGGGGTCAACCGCTGGCAGGAGGGAGAGCCGGGGCCGCTGGACGAGGGCACCGACGCCATCCTGCGCCCGGACGCAGATGCCGAAGAGGCCCAGATTGCGCGCCTCGCGCAATGGCGGTCCGCGCGCGATCCGGCGGCGGTGGCGGATGCGCTCGGGGCCCTGCGCGCCGCCGCCCGCGACGGATCCAACATCATGCCGCCCTCGATCGTGGCGGCCCGTGCCGGCGTTACCACCGGCGAATGGGCCGACGCGATGCGGGCGGTCTTCGGCACCTATCGCGCCCCGACCGGCGTTGCCGCGGCTCCATCGAACCGTACCGAGGGGCTCGGCCCGCTGCGCGCCGCGGTGGAGGCGGCCGGGAAAAGTCTGGGCGCACCGCTGCGGCTGCTGATCGCCAAGCCCGGCCTCGATGGCCATTCCAACGGCGCCGAACAGATAGCCAGCCGCGCGCGCGACTGCGGCATACGCATCATCTACGCCGGTATCCGCCAGACGCCGGACGAGATCGCCGAAAAGATCGCCGAGGAACGCCCGCATGTCGTGGGCCTGTCGATCCTGTCGGGCAGTCACATGGCGCTGGTGGCCGAGGTGATGGCAGCGATGAGCGCGCGCGGGCACGGCACGGTTCCGCTGGTGGTGGGCGGGATCATCCCGCAAGACGATGCCGAGGCGTTGCGGACCGCGGGCGTGGCCGCGATCTTCACCCCGCGGGACTTCGACCTCAACCAGATCATGACGACGATCATCGCCCTTGCCGACCCGGCCCGCGCCGCGGCGGAATGATTGCCCCCGCCGCGGGCCATCGGCGACAGGACCGGAAGCCCGGCCACGGCGGCGAACGGCCGCGCCACCACTTGCCACCCGGATCTTTCCCGGCGGGCGGGTTTCGTCCTAGTCTTCCGTTTCAGGCGAATCCCAGATGAAGGCCCCCATGACGATCCATATCGGCGCCCAGCCCGGCGACATCGCCGAAATCGTCCTCCTGCCCGGCGATCCCTATCGCGCACGCTGGGCGGCCGAACATTTTCTCGAGGCGCCGCGGCTGGTCAACGAGACCCGCGGCATGCTGGGTTATACCGGCCGGTGGCAGGGCCACCCCGTCACCATCCACGGCAGCGGCATGGGCATGCCCTCGCTTTCGATCTACGTCAACGAGCTGATCCGCGACTTCGGGGCGAAGACCCTGATCCGCATCGGCTCGGCCGGGGCGATGCAGCCCCATGTCAACCTGCGCGACATCGTCCTCGCGATGACCGCGACGACCCTTTCGACCCCGTCGCGCGGCATCTTCCGCGAGCTGAACTTCGCCCCATGCGCGGATTTCGGGCTGCTGGCCGCGGCCGAGCGCGCGGCACGGGCGCAGGGTATCGTTCCCCACGCGGGGGGGATCTATTCATCCGATGTCTTCTATGACGAACGGCCCGATCTCGATGCCGAGATGCGCCGCCACGGCATTCTGGCCGTAGAGATGGAAACGGCCGAGCTTTATATCCTCGCGGCGCGACACAACGCGCGGGCCTTGTCGGTGCTCACGGTTTCGGACCACCTGCTGCGCCACGAAGCCCTGCCCAGCACCGAGCGCGAGCAGAGTTTCGGCGCCATGGTCCGGATCGCGCTCGAAGCGGCCTTCGCGACAGGCTGAGTGCACGCCGGCCGCGCGCGCAGGGGCCCGCTTCCCCCTTGACCCCGGCGTCGGGTCGCGCTTCCTTGCGCGCGCGCAGCGAACGGGAGCGACAGGATGCAACGACGGAAACTGGGAACCAGCGGACCCGAAGTCTCGGCCATCGGGCTGGGCTGCATGAGCTTTGCGGGCTTTTTCGGCGCCACCGACGAGGCCCAGTCGCACCGCTGTCTCGACGCCGCGCGCGATCGCGGCATCGACTTTCTCGACACCTCCAACATCTACGGCATGGGCCGGTCCGAAAGCGTGATCGGCAGCTGGCTTGCCAGCCGCAAGCCCGAAGGCATGGTCATCGCGACCAAGGCCGGTATCATCACCCGCCCCGAACGCCGCTTCGACAATTCCGAGGATCACCTGCGCCGTGAACTCGAAGGATCGCTTCGTCGCCTGGGCCGCGATCATGTGGAACTGTTCTACCTCCACCGGCGCGACCAGAGCATCCCGGTCGAGGAGGCGGTCGGCACGCTGAGCCGTCTCGTCGAAGAGGGCAAGATCGGCGGCTACGGCCTGTCCGAGGTGTCACCAGCCACGCTTCGCCGCGCCCATGCGGTGCATCCCTGCCTTGCGGTCCAGAACGAATATTCGCTGTGGTCGCGCCAGCCCGAACTGGGCCTGATCCGGACCTGTGCCGAACTGGGCGTGGCCTTCGTGCCCTTCTCGCCGCTGGGCCGCGGTGTCTTCACCGAGGCCTTCCCCGACACGGCCGCGATGGAAGACACCGATTTTCGCAAGCGGCTGCCGCGCTTCGTCGAACCCGGCTATGGCTTCAACCGGGCACTGATCGCGCGGTTCAAGGATTTTGCCCATGCGCGCGGGCTTACGGTGGCCGGCGCCGCGATGGCCTGGGTGCTGTCGCGCGGCCCGCACCTGATCCCGATTCCCGGAACCCGCAGCGCAGAACATCTTGCCGAATGGGTGGACGCCTGCGAGATCGCCTTCGGCCCCGACGAGATCGCCGCGATCGAGGAATTGCTGCCGGCGGGCTTCGCCCATGGCGACCGCTACAACGACGGCCAGATCATCGGCGTCGAACGCTACTGCTGAGCAGGAGCGGCGTCATCGGATCCGTGCCGGGCGGGGGTCACGCCGGCACCGGACCGGCCGACGCGGCGTTCGCGACAAGGCGACGCACAAGCCGCAGGCAATCATCCGAACCGGATGAGGCTGCTGCCGGACGGGCCCGGGAAGGCCCGCCCATGCGGCGCCCACGCGACGAAGGAAAACCAAAGGGAAAGGGGCGTCGCAGCATGCACGCGCGTCCGGCGCAAACCACCACCGGACGCGCGGCCCCTTGCCCGCTTGCGCAGACATGATCCGAAATCATGCGCGCAGCCCAGCCGAGCCCATAACTCGACCGCCCCACACCCGACCGGCCCCGATAGTTTGACACCGGCCCCCGGGGAAACGCGCGAACAGGACTGGGGACCGGTGTCTTTTCCCGATTCCGGTCGGGATGAATGGATCATGCCCGCCGCGGATCGCCTTCACCTTGACATAGGTCAAACTGGATGCCGCATTTGCCGCGCTTGCGGTCGTGACGCCGATCTGAGGCGCTTGTTTCGGTAAACTTTCCGTGATTATCCCGGCTTGATCGAGGTCAAGGCAACGCACCGACCCACAATCTACTGAAAGAGAGTCCTCGAACCGGGAGTGCGCGCATGAGCTACAAATCACTGCTGACCGTTCTCACACATGAACTCGACCTCAAGACGACCCTGCCGGGCGCGATCGAGCTGGCGCGGCGGTTCGATGCCCATCTGGAACTGCTGTGTCTCGGCATCGACCGGACGCAGACAGGCTATTATTACGCCGGGGCTGCGATCGTTCTGCAGCAGGACATGATCGAGCGGGCACGCGAGGGGGCGACTGCAATCGAATCCGCGGCCGAGCGGGCCTTGCGCGGGTCGGACATCCGATGGTCGAGCGAATCGGCCGTCACCCAGTTCGGCGCGCTGGTCGATCTGGTGGCGGTGCGGGCGCGCTTCTGCGATCTCGTGATCCTGCCCAAGCCCTTCGGCGAGTTCCGCGGCCAGGAAGGCGAGGCGATCGTCGAGGCGGCGTTGTTCGAGGGCCGCGCACCGGTTCTCGTCCTGCCCGAAAACGGGCTGGGCGAGCGGTTCGCCGAATGCATCGTCGTCGCATGGAACCAGAGCGTCGAGGCACTGGTCGCCACGCGCAAGGCTCTACCGCTGCTGACCGGGGCGCGCGAGGTGGACATCGCCGTGATCGATCCGCCCACGCATGGCCCCGAACGCTCCGATCCCGGGGGGGCCCTGTCGCAGATGCTCGCCCGTCACGGCGCCCACCCGGAGGTCACCGTGCTGTCCAAGAGCATGCCGAAGGTATCCGACGTGATCCGTCGTCATGTCGCCGACAAGAACGCCGATCTTCTGGTGATGGGTGCCTATGGCCATTCGCGTTTCCGCGAGGCGATCCTCGGCGGCGCGACACGGGCGATGCTGGAGGAGACGGACGTGCCGGTGCTGATGGCCCATTGAGCCGCGCCCAGATGGCGCCCTCGCCCCTTCCCCCGCGGCCGGCTCGCCCGGCGCGGCGTGGAGCGGGTGCGGCCCTATGCGCCGCCGGCCAGTCTAGCCCACGAAACCGCCGTCGGCGTCGTCGCCCGCCTCTTCGAGAAGGCGATTCATGTTGGGAACGGTGACGTGGCGCTTGCCCGCCAGCACGATGACGCCGTCGCGGCGCAGCGCCGAGATCTGGCGGCTGACGGTTTCCAGCGTCAATCCGAGGTAGTCGGCCATCGCCTCGCGCGTCAGCGGCAGATCGAAGCTGACCCCCGCGTCGGGTCCGTGCAACTTCAGGGCCGCGTCGCGTCGCGAAATGATCGACAGCAGGCTTGCGATCTTCTCGCGCGCCGTCTTGCGGCCCAGCAGCAGCATCCACTCACGCGCCGCATCCAGCTCATCAAGGGTCATTTCAAGCAGACGCTGCCCGATGTGCGGCGTCTCCAGCATCATCTCCTCGAACGGCTTCTTGCGGAAACAGCACATCAGCAGATCGGTGGTCGCGGTGACGTCGAAAGGGGCCGTGTCGCGCCCGGGACGGCCGACGAAATCGGACGGCAGGAGAAGCCCGACCATCTGGCGCCGGCCGTCCTCCATCGTCTGCGTCAACGTGGCGATCCCGGTGACCACCGAGGCCACGAAATCCATCCGGTCGCCGGACCAGATCACCGTCTGACCGGCCTCGAAGCTGCGGTAATATTTCATACCCTCGAGGCGCAGCAACTCATCGGCATCGCAGCGGGCACAGACGGCGCGGTGCCGAATGGGACATCCGCCGCAGTCACGCGCGGAGAAGGCAGTGCTGGAAAGATCCATTCGACTGTCCATTTGATCTACATCAAGGGCCGTCCCGTCGCGTCGGCGTAACGCTATCCGGATGGAACGGGAATCGCAACTTGCACAGTTCGGATTATTCGACGCGCGGGTGCCGCGCTATACCAGTTATCCCACCGCACCGCATTTCTCGAAAGCCATAGGCAGCAGTGATATGGCGGCCTGGCTCGGGGCGATCGCGCCGGGTACGCCGCTGTCGGTCTATGTGCATGTGCCATTCTGCCGCAGGCTTTGCTGGTTTTGCGCCTGCCGCACCCAAGGCACCAGCAGCGCAGCGCCCGTGCGCGCCTATGTCGAGGTGCTCAAGGCCGAGATTGCCATGGTCGCGGCGCGGATCCCGCGCGGTGTCACGCTTGCCCGGCTTCACTGGGGCGGAGGCACCCCGACACTGATCCCGGCGGAATTGATCGCGGAACTGGCCGACACGCTGTTCGCGGCCTTCCCGCCCGCGCCGGACATGGAGTTTTCGGTGGAGATCGACCCCAACGAGCTGGGCGCGCAACGGCTCAAGGCGCTGGGACGGGCGGGGATGAACCGGGCGTCGATCGGGGTGCAGGATTTCGACCCCGAGATCCAGAAGACGATCGGGCGAAGCCAGAGCTACGCGGTGACCAGCGACGCGATCGAGGCGATCCGCGCGGTAGGGGTGCACAGCCTGAATGCCGATATCCTGTTCGGCCTGCCCCATCAGACGCCGGCGCGGATCACCGACTCGGTGCAGAAGCTGCT
>JASBUM010000138.1 GCA_030147905.1 Acidimangrovimonas sp. | reverse complement strand
CTATGGAACCTTCGGACGGCTCGAGACCGCGCTCGCCGCCCGCAACGAGCGGCTGGGCTTCGCGATGAACGCGGGCATGTATCACCCCGACCTTTCGCCCGCGGGGCTGCTGGTGATCGACGGACGGCAGGTCAATCCGCTGGTCACGCGCGAAGGACCGGGCAATTTCGGCATGCTGCCGAACGGCGTCTTCTGCGTCGCGCCGAAAGGCTATCTGGTGATGGAGACGCTCCGTTTCGCCAAGACGCGTCCCGATTGCCGCTTCGCCACCCAGTCGGGGCCGATGCTGGTTATCGACGGGCACCTGCATCCCGCCTTCCGCGCCGATTCGAAATCCGTCTACCGACGCAACGGCGTCGGGGTGAGCGCGGACGGTCAGACGGCCTATTTCGTAATCTCCGACCGGCCGGTGAACTTCACCACCTTCGCCTCGTTCTTCCGCGATCGGCTGAAGACGCCGCAGGCGCTGTTTCTGGACGGCAAGGTCTCGCGTCTGGATGCGCCGGCGCTGGGGCGGGCGGATTTCGGCTTTCCCATGGGGCCCATCATCGGCACGCAATATCCGGCCGCGGTTGACGGAGCGGCGCCGAGCCAGTAGCAGGCGGTCTCTCGGCAGCGAAGGGGGCAGCATGGCACGCAGGCGCAAGGGGCGCGACATCTCGGGTTGGCTGGTCGTGGACAAGCCGGCGGGGGTGACGTCGACCGCAGTCGTCGGCAAGGTCCGCTGGGCACTGGATGCGCGCAAGGCAGGGCATGCGGGCACGCTCGACCCGACCGCGAGCGGGGTGCTTGCCGTGGCGCTCGGAGAAGCCACGAAGACCGTGCCCTACGTCACCGATGCGCTGAAATGCTACCGCTTCACCGTCATTCTGGGCGCCGAGACCGAATCCGACGACACCGAAGGCGCGGTGGTACGCACCAGCGACATACGGCCCGGCGACGACCGGATCGCCGCGGCGCTGGACGCGTTTCGCGGCGAGATCATGCAGGTGCCGCCGCGGTTCTCGGCCGTCAAGATCGCGGGCGAACGCGCCTATGACCTTGCCCGCGACGGCGAGGATTTCGAGATCGCGCCGCGGCCGCTCTGGGTCGAGAGCCTGGAGCTGATCGCACGTCCGGCGCCGGACCGGGTGGAACTCGAGATGGTCTGCGGCAAGGGCGGCTACGTGCGTGCCATCGCACGCGACCTCGGCCGGGCGCTGGGCTGTCTGGGTCATGTCAGCAGCCTGCGCCGCACCTGGTCGGGGCCGTTCGACGTGCGCAACGCGATCGGCTTCGATCTTGTGGACACGCTGGCGCGCGAGCCTGCGCTCGAGTCCCACCTGCTGCCGCTGGAGGCCGGGCTTGCGGATCTGCCGGAACTGCCGGCGACAGCCGAGGGCGCGGCGCGGCTGCGCAACGGCAACCCGGGGATGGTGATCGCCTCGGATGTCGAATACGGTGAGGAGGCCTGGGCCAGCCATCAGGGCCGCGCGGTCGCGGTGGGCGTCTACAAGGCGGGCGAG
>JASBUM010000132.1 GCA_030147905.1 Acidimangrovimonas sp. | reverse complement strand
ACTATTTCAATTTCCAACTCGGAATCTGATCCGGGTTCTTCTTCAGAACGGGGCAGCTGCCGAAAGGCGGTAGCCTCACCCTTCCGGCCGGGGCGGGTCGGAGGGGCCTTGGGCGCGGCTGCTTCATGCACAGCGCCCAGTCGGCCGTCAGGCTGGCCAAGCCGGCCATGCCATCCGGCCCGCGGCTGCCCGCACCGACGCACCGCCCCGCCCTCCGTATTCATGGCCGCTTCATGGCCGCGCTCGAAGCGCCGGCATGACCGCGCGCCCGGCCGCCCGTCGCCGGATACGTCCGAACCTCGCCCGTTCCGATACTGATGCGGCGCAATGCTGATGCCGTCCCGACGCAAAGCCGCCCCGACGCAAAGCCGCCCTGCACCCCAAACCACCTCGCCCTGATATAGGCCCGCCACGATGCCGGTCGACGGCCTGATCGCCGGCGGCCGGCTACATCCACGGCCGAGCCGAAACCCGTCGTGGCCGGTCGAGCGCCCGCGGTGCAGCCGCCATCTTTCCAGACAGCGGGCGCCCCGGCCGATCCAGCTTCGATCCTCATTCGCCGTCCCAGCCGGTCCGGCAGCCCTTCGATCCGGCGCCCGGTCCGAACGGGGCATTTTCTGACCCATCCGGGCCGGAAACCGACCCGGTCCCGGCAAATCCCGGGCGAAGGTCCCGAAGCGCACCCCGAACCGGCCGAAACTTCCCTTGGGCGGCACGCATGTGCCCCGAATGGCCCGGGAGCCGCGCATCCGCACGAAAGGACCGGGCCCAATGGGCCTCCGAGCCCCGGTCGCGCGGCGATCGCGGCCCGAATGCAGGGCGGATGCCCGATTCTGCCGGGCCCCAGGGACAGGCGGGCCGGCCCGCGCCGCGATTCCCCCGTTTCCGACCCGATGCGGCCGAACACTGACGATTTCGACCGAACAGGCCGCGGATCGGGCGATTCCGGGTGACGATTGCGCACCCCCCGAAACGCCGGGCGCTCGCTAGCTTCAATACAGGGCACGGGTATACGGCCCGGTCCATCGGAATGCTGTCACGCATCTAAACCAGGAGATGAATCATGAAAAAGCTCGCCATCGCCATCGCCGCCCTCGCCATCTCGGCCGGCGCCTCCTTCGCCGCCGGCAACGTCTCGGTCGTCAACCAGATCGGTACGGGCAACGGCCAGGGCACCGGACAGAACGGCCTGAACAACTTCAGCCAGACCTATCAGAACGGCGTCGGCAACCTGAGCCTGACCGGTCAGGTCGGCACCACCAACGTCGCGGGTACCGCGCAGGGCGGCACCGGCAACATGTCGGTCACCGGCCAGAGCGGCACCTCGAACATCGCGGGCACCGTTCAGACGAACATGGGCAACTACTCCCAGACGACCCAGTCGGGGACCGGCAACGCATCGCTCACCGTCCAGAACTGACGATCGTTGTTGCGCAGGGCAGCGTGACGCTGTCCTGCCAATCCTAGATTCGGCAAATCCAGAAGGAGGAGAACGATGAAGGACGTCCAAAAAAGGATCCTGTTTGGGGTTGTTTCATTGCTCTTCAGTGCGTCGCTGGCCGTGGCGGGCCAGAACTATTCGAGCACTGTGCAGCAGGGGTTCCAGAACCTCTCGGTCACCGCGCAGGACGGCATCGCCAATATCGCCACGAGCACCCAGAGCGGCTCCGGCAACATGGCGGTCTCGATGCAGGCCGGCACCGGCAATACCTCCAGCATCGGTCAAAACGGTTCATTCAATTCGGCCGCGAATATTCAGTCAGGCAGCGGGCTGAGCCAGTCCACCAAACAATCGGGGAATTTCCAAAGCAGTGGGAGTTTCCAGTCGAACAACAACCAGGGCCTGTCCCAAAGCATCAACGTCCAGACCTCGATGGGTTCCAGCTTGGGTTCCATCAGCCTGAACTTCAGCACCCAGTAGTCGGGTCCGCGCCTCAACGAATTCCCACGTGCCGGGCCGAACTCACGGGCAGCAGCCGTGACCCGGCCCGGCACCGAAGCAAGAACTACGAAAGGCCTTACCATGCCCTCCATTGCTTCGTCCCCGCAATGCGCAGGGTCCCGCCCCGCCCCGAACTCCCCGGTCCGCCATCGGCGTCTCGGGCGCCTGTGTCTGGGCATAGTCGCCTGTCTGCTGATCGGCACAACCGAGGGAGCCTATGCAATGAACACGATCCGCTGCGAAATACGCAGCCGCCCGGTCGGCAATGGACTCGAACTGACGGGCGTCATCTGGGCCAACGAGGAGGTCCGGGGCGACTACAGCTTCACCATCCGCTCCCAAGGCGCGGGCGGCAGTTCCAACGTCGTCCAGAGCGGCATCTTCGCGATTCATCCCAACCAGGCCAAGATCGTCGGGGCGGTCGTCGTCAATTCGGGTGACGGCAGCAGCTACTCGGCCAGCCTGTCGGTGCGTTCCGACGGCGAAGAGGTATGCACCACCCACCGCTAGGTGATTCTTCCAGGCGAGTCCGCCAGGTAATCCTGCCAGGCGATTCCGCCAGGTGATTCTGCCGCACCGGCTGCGCGGGCGCGGATCAGGCACCACCGGATGCCGCCGGTGCGAAGTCTTCAACCGGAAAGACACGCAAGGGTTACCGTCCTTGCCGTTTCAACCCGCCGCACGAGAAAAACGCCGCCGATTGCCGCTACGGTATCGGCGTAATACGGCAATCTCCGAGGGGACGTTGACAGCTATCAATGCTTTTCGTGCCGATCCGGTTAATAGTCGCAAAACCATATTAGAAATGAAATCAGATGGTTTTGCCCATGCTCACCGAGGCACTTGCACGAAACGAGAACGCAGGGGAAAGTCTTTTCCTCGCGGCCTTCGACGGCGATCCTCATAATGCCAGCCTGGAACTCGTCTCGGAAGCATTTCCCGAGGTCACGGTTCTGATCGTCGGACAGGACAGCACCCGGCTGGCGGGAAATTTTGTGCTGCACCGCGGCACGCCAGCCGATATCGCGCGCGCCTTCGCCGCCGAATTGTCACAGCCCGACGGATGGCTGCGGGCCCAGTGGCGGATGGATCCAGGCCACGTCTATCAGGAGACCGACCTTGGCCAGCGCGGCGGCCCGTTGGCTGCGGCGCTCGGCGATCAGCCGCGCCCATGCGACTGTCTCAGCGGTGTCGTCTTCTCCCGCGAGGGCGCGCGCCAGCTTGCGCTGGAGGTGCGATATCCGCGCCACCGCGAGGCGGCACTGCGCCAGCCGCTACGCGATTTCCTGCGTGCGCTGACGCGGCAGCTGGAACTGGCCGCGCGGATCGCCCGGCTGCGACGCGCCCGCCACGAGACCGAACAGCTCATCGCCAATCTTCTGGATCTGGTGCCCTTTCCGATCATCCTGACCGACGGCGACCGGCGGGTCTCGCGGATGAACGCCCGCGCCGAGGCGCTGCTATCGATCGGCCGGGTCCTCTCGGTCGGCCCGGATCAATGTCTGCACATGGCCGACCCGGCAGCCGAGGGGGACCTGCTCGACGTGTTCGACGACCTGTCCCATTGCCTGAAGCAGCGCGCCGCGATGATTCCGGTGCGCCGACGGCCGCAGGACCCGCGCGAGATCCTGTCGATCGTGCGCCTCACCGGCGGCACCGGCATGAGCTGGGGCCAGACCGGGACGCAGACGGCCGATGGCAGTGCGCGTTTCGCGGTGATCTGCGAGGATCTGGGCGCCGCGCCCGAGATCAGCCATGAGACGCTGTGGCGCCTGTACGGACTGTCGAGCAAGGAATCGGAGCTAGCGCTGTCGCTCTTGTCGGGGCTGACGATCGGCGACTATGCCCTGCGCCGCAAGGTCTCCAAGGAGACGCTGCGCAATCAGCTCGCCGCGATCATGCGCAAGACCGAAACCTCGCGCCAGCCCGAGCTGGTCGCACTTTTGACTAGGCTGGCAGCGGTTAATGCCGCAGTTTGAAGACTGAGAAGGAACCCGGCGCGAAAGCCCCGGACAGGCGGGGTCTGGCGATACCCCCGGATCGGCTTTCGCGCCTCTGCTCGAGGGATGGCAGGGATGCAACCGAGGATAGAGGCGTCCCCGACAAAGGGACGCGCGGGATCGGCTGCGCAGCGTTGTGGGGCCGGCGCCGCGCGTGAGTCGGGGGCCGCGTGTGAATCGGGGGCCGCGCGCCAAACGGCGGCCGCGTTGCGGCCCGGCAGGTTGCAACCCGGCCAGCCGACGGGCAACGTGGTGCGTGCCGCCCCGCATGCGGACGCGTCCGCCGTGCCGGCGCGGCGGCCGGGCGTCCGGCTTCGGCCGGCCCTCGCGACCGAAATCGCCGGGCACCCCGGCGCGGCTGCGGGCCCGCCAGCAACCCTGCGCCGGACCCGTGGCCTGTCCGCCTGTGCCTCGCTTCTGGCGCTGATCGCCGGGGCCTGCCTTCCGGGCGCCGGCGGGATGGCGCAGGCGGCGCCACTGGCATCCTTGCGCGGCATCGACGCCAGCCAGCCCCGCCCCGCCTACCAGCCACGCGCCGGAAACCAACCCGGAACAGCCGTCGGCGCGCAGCCCCGACGCGACGGAGGCCCGGCCGACGGCACCGCGAAGAAACCCGCCCTGCAATGGCGCTGGATGGGGCTCGGACATGGCTTGAGTGCCATGCGCAGCTTCGCACCCGCCTATGCCCTCGCGCCCTCGACCGCCGGCGGACCGCCGGGCGCGATGCGGCTGCGTCTCGACGGTGTGTCGCTCGATGTCGGCGTGGCCGCAGCCCTGGGCCAGGGCTATTTCGTCGAGGGCAGCTGGTCGCTCTCGCGCCGGATCGGGTTGGGCCGCAGCACCACGACGCTTGCCAGCGGAAGCACGCTGGCGATCACCAGTCCCAACCGGCCGGCGGGAACGATCTCGGTCGATGTCACGCCGTCGACCGCGCCACCCGGGGCGCAGGCCCATGTCGTCACCACCGCGCCGGGCGCGGGCGG
>JASBUM010000131.1 GCA_030147905.1 Acidimangrovimonas sp. | reverse complement strand
CAGCTTGTGGACGTGGCGGTGAGCTATTCGGGCAACGACAATTGCGTGGTCTCCGACCGGCTCGACATCACCAAGGCGAATGCGAAGCAGCTTGCGGGCAAGCGGGTGGCGGTTCCGATCGGGACGGCGGCGCAATATGATTTTCTCAAGCAGATGGCCCATTTCGGGGTCGACACCTCGGGCATGCAGATCGTCGACATGGCGCCCAACGACGGGGCTGCGGCGCTGGCGCAGGGCAATGTCGACATGGCCTGCGGCTTTGGCGGCGGGCTGCAGCGGATGGAACAGAACGGTCATGTCCTGCTGACCGGGGCGGAGAAGGACGCGATCGGGCTGCATGTCTTCGACGGGATCACGGCGCCGGCGGAATTCGTGGCCTCGGATCCGGAGCTGGTGGCGAAGTTCCTGAAGGTGGTGCATGCGATGAACGCACGCTGGAACTCGGGGGCGAAGGCGCAGGCCGAGATGCTGCCGGTGATCGCGCGCGACGCAGGCATGGACGAGGCGGCGGCGAAGACGATGCTGGCGGGGTTCAAGTTCCTCGACGTCAAGACGACGCTGGGCCCGCAATGGCTGGGCGGCGGCACGCAGAAGATTCTGCTCGACGTGGCGCGCTTCTTCCACAAGACCGGCAACATCCCGAAGATCCGCGCCAGCTATGACGACGCGGTCAACGCGGGCCCGCTGGAGATGGCGCAGAAGATGTAGCGCGGCGGTGGCGGGCGGCGCAGGCCGGCACCGCCCCTCCTCCCCCCCCGCAGATGGTGGCGCAGATGGTGGCCCCGGTTCTGGTGCCCCGTTCTGGCCCCCGGTTCTGGCCCCGGCGTTGAGCGCGGCGCCGCTCCGGCGCCTGTCCGGCCGGGGGCGGGGTGGCGAGGACGGGCGAGGCCGCGAGGATAGGGCCGCGAAGAAAGGGACGAACGATGGCGGATCTCGCGATCCAGAATGTTTCGATGCGCTTCGAGTTGCCGGGCGGAGGCACGGTGGAGGCGCTGCGCGACGTCTCGCTGGAGCTGCGCGCGGGTGAGTTGCTGTCGGTGCTCGGCCCCTCGGGCTGCGGCAAGACCACCTTGCTCAACATCCTCGCGGGTTTCCTGATGCCCAGCGAGGGGCAGGTGACGCTGGGCGGGCGCGCGGTGCGCGGCCCCGGCCCCGAACGTGGCATGGTGTTCCAGCAAGGCGCGCTGTTCGAGTGGATGAACGTGCGCCGCAACGTCGATTTCGGCCCCCGGATGAAGGGCATGCCCCGCGCCGAGCGCGACCGAATCACCGACCGGCTGCTGGAGACGGTGGGCCTGGCCGATTTCAAGGACAAGGCGGTCTACGAGCTGTCGGGCGGGATGCAGCAGCGGGTGGCGCTGGCGCGCTGTCTGGCCAACGACCCGCAGGTGATCTTGATGGACGAGCCGCTGGGCGCGCTCGATGCGCTGACGCGCGAGAAGATGCAGGGCCTGGTGCTGCGGCTGTGGAAGGAGACCGGCAAGACGGTGATCCTGATCACCCATTCTGTGGAGGAGGCGCTGCTTCTGGGCGAGCGGCTGGTGGTGATGGCGCCGCGGCCGGGCCGGATCGAGCGCGAATACCGCCTGCCCTTTGCCGAGCGCGGGGTCGGCGCCGACCTGCGCGCGGTGAAGGCCTCCGAGGGCTTCGCCGAGACCCGCGACGAGATCCTCGCCATGATCTGGGGCATGGAGGAAGAGATCATGGGCCGCGGCGGGGAGGCGGCATGATCGTCCTGGCCCTCTATGTCGCGGCCTTCGCCCTGTCGCTGGTGCTGGTCCGGCTGTGGCGGGCGCGCCGCCACCGCCACGACCTGACCGCGCTCAAGACCGTGACCTTCGGCGACGAGAGCGCGGTCACCCCCGATCGTGCCGCCTCGGTCCTGTCGGTGATCACCATCTTCCTGATCTGGGGCGCCTTCACCGGATCGGCGCTGGTGCCGCTGCACGTGCCCGGCCCCTTCATCGGCACCACCGGCTTCAGCTACACCCTGCGCGACAGGGCCGGCGCCGAGGCCACCGGCCGGGTCGCCATCCATGTCTATCCGGTCGGGCAGGAACCCGCCCTGCCCAAGGCCGCCCCCGCCCCCGGCTTCGCCCCCGATGTCGTGGCCGGCATCGCCGCCTGGCGCAGCGGCCTGCTGCGCACGCATGCCCCGCCCGGCACCCGGGTGGTGGCGGTGAACGGCCGCCCCGTCCGCCCCGACCAGAGCCTGCGCCTCGCCCATGGCAGGCTGCGCGTCACCCGCTCCGGCGCCTTCGTCTTCACCCCCGACCAGGGCATGCAGATCCAGCCGATCTGGCTGCCCCCGCCCGAGACCGTCGTCCGCCGCTTCCTTGCCATCGCCGCCGAAGGCTACCGCAACGTGCCCCTCTGGCAGCATGTCGGCTATTCGCTGATGCGCGTGCTCGCAGGCTTCGCCCTCGGCGCCCTTGTCGGCATCCCGCTCGGCTATGCCATGGGCCTGTCGGGCTGGGTCCGCGGCTGGTTCGACCCGATCGTCGAATTCATGCGCCCGGTCCCCCCCCTCGCCCTCATCCCGCTGGTCATCATCTGGTTCGGCATCTGGGAAACCGGCAAGATCGTCCTGCTCTTCCTCGCCGCCCTGTGGATCATGGTCATCGCCGCCCGCGCCGGCGTCTCGGGCGTCAAGCTCTCCAAGATCCACGCCGCCTATTCCCTCGGCGCGAGCCGCCGCCAGATCCTGCGCCACGTCATCATCCCCAATTCCATGCCGGAGATCTTCACCGGCGCCCGCGTCGCCATGGGCGTCTGCTGGGGAACCGTCGTCGCCGCCGAACTCGTCGCCGCCCAGAAGGGCCTCGGCATGATGATCATGGTCGCCTCCAAGTTCCAGCTCACCGGCGTCGTCGTCATGGGCATCATCCTCATCGG
>JASBUM010000408.1 GCA_030147905.1 Acidimangrovimonas sp. | reverse complement strand
CTGCCTCATCCGCGGCTGCATGAACGCGCCTTCGTGCTGGTGCCTCTGGCCGAGCTCGCGCCCGGCTGGCGCCATCCGGTAACCGGCGAGACGGCGGCGGCGATGCTCGCCGCGCTGCCGGAGGCCGACCGCGCGGCGGTGCGTGCCCTGTAGCCGCGGGGCAATCGGCGCTTGTCATCGCCGGCGCAAGGTCTTACATAGGCGCCTCTGTGCCCCCTATCGGAATTGGAGTCACCCATGGCCCGCGTGACGGTCGAAGATTGCGTTGACAAGGTTCCCAACCGGTTCGAGCTGGTGATGCTGGCTGCCCATCGCGCGCGCGAGATCCAGTCGGGTTCGCCGCTGACGATCGACCGCGACAACGACAAGAACCCGGTCGTGGCGCTGCGCGAGATCGCCGATGAAACCCAGTCGGCCGATGCGCTGCGCGAACGTCTGATCGAAAGCCAGCAGACCCAGATCGAGGTGGACGAGCCGGAAGATGATTCGATGGCGCTGTTGATGGGCGGTGGCGAACCCGACCGCCCGAGCGAGGACGACATGTCCGAGGAAAAACTGCTGCGCGCGCTGATGCAGGCCCAAGGGCAGGGCTGAGCCGGCGCGGCCTGACGGGATCGGCCGGGATGATCGACGTCGAGGATCTGATCGCCCTGGTCGGGAACTACAACCCCCGGACCAACGTCGGACTGATCCGTCAGGCCTATGGCTACGGCCGGCAGATGCACGCCGGCCAGTACCGCCATTCGGGCGAGGAATATTTCACCCACCCCGTCGCCGTCGCCGCCATCCTGACCGAGATGCGGCTTGACGACGCGACGATCGTCACCGCCCTTCTGCATGACACGATCGAGGACACCAAGTCGACCTTCGAGGAGGTCGAGCGCCTTTTCGGCACGGAGATCGCCGAACTGGTGGACGGCGTCACCAAGCTGACCAACCTGGAACTGTCGTCGTCCGAGGCCAAGCAGGCCGAGAATTTTCGCAAGCTCCTGATCGCGATGTCGCGGGATCTGCGCGTGATTCTGGTGAAGCTGGCCGACCGGCTGCACAACATGCGCACCATCAAGTCGCTGCCGCCGGAGAAGCAGATCCGCAAGGCGCGCGAGACGATGGACATCTTCGCGCCGCTCGCCGGGCGGATGGGCATGCAATGGATGCGCGAGGAACTCGAGGATCTCGCCTTTCGCGTGCTCAATCCCGAGGGACGTTCATCGATCATCCGGCGCTTCATCACGCTTCAGCGCGAGACCGGCGACGTGGTCCACAAGATCACCGCCGACATCCGTCTGGAACTGGAACGCGCGCGGATCGAGGCGGATGTCTACGGGCGGGCGAAGAAGCCCTATTCGATCTGGCGCAAGATGCAGGAGAAGAACCTGGCCTTCTCGCGCCTGTCCGACATCTACGGCTTTCGCGTCATCACCGGCTCCGAGGCCGATTGCTATCGCGTTCTGGGCGTCATCCATCAACGCTGGCGCGCGGTGCCGGGACGGTTCAAGGATTACATCAGCCAGCCCAAGTCGAACGGCTACCGCTCGATCCACACCACCGTCTCGGGCCGCGACGGCAAGCGCGTCGAGGTCCAGATCCGCACCCGCGAGATGCACGAGGTGGCCGAGGCGGGCGTGGCCGCGCACTGGGCCTATCGTGACGGAGAGCGGGCGCAGAACCGTTTCGCCGTCGATCCCGCGAAATGGCTGAACTCGGTCACCGAACGGTTCGACTCGGGCGAGGATCACGACGAATTCCTCGAGAACGTCAAGCTCGAGATGTACAGCGACCAGGTATTCTGCTTCTCGCCCAAGGGCGACGTGATCCAGTTGCCGCGGGGTGCCACGCCGCTCGATTTCGCTTATGCGATCCACACGCGGATCGGCAATTCCTGCGTTTCGGCCAAGGTCGACGGGATCCGGGTGCCGCTGTGGACGCGGCTGAAGAACGGCCAGTCGGTCGAGATCATTACCGCCGAGGGTCAGCGCCCGCAGGCGAGCTGGATCGACATCGTTGTCACCGGCCGCGCCAAGGCGGCGATCCGGCGCAGCTTGCGCGAAGAAGACCGCGGCCGGTTCGTCCGTCTGGGCCAGGAACTGGCGCGTCTGGCCTTCGAACATATCGGCAAGAAGGCCACCGAGAAGGCGTTGCGGACGGCAGCGCGCACGCTTGGGCTGGCCGATGCGACCGAGCTTCTGGCGCGCCTCGGCAGCGCCGAGCTGACCGCGCGCAAGGTGGTCGAGACACTCTATCCCGAACTGGTTTCGGCCGGCGATCTCGACGAGGTCGATTCGAAACGTCCGGTGGTCGGGCTGGAGCCCGGGCAATCCTTCCGCCGCGCGCAATGCTGTCAGCCGGTGCCGGGCGAGCGGATCGTGGGCATCACCTATCGCGGTCAGGGTGTGGTGGTCCACGCGATCGACTGTCCGGCGCTCGCGGAATTCGAGGAGCAGCCCGAACGCTGGGTCGACCTGCACTGGATCGCCGGGCGCCACGGGCCGGTCCATACCGTCAGCCTGGACGTCACGATCGCGAATGACGCAGGCGTTCTGGGGCATCTGTGCACCCTGATCGGCGAGCAGAAGGCGAACATCTCCAACCTGCGCTTCGTCGATCGCAAGCCCGATTACTACCGGATCCTGGTCGAGGTGGATCTGCGTGACGTGGAGCATCTGCACGCGGTAATGACGGCACTCGAGGCCGAAAGCGACGTCGCGCAGATCGAACGCCACCGGGATCTGAGCCGAAAGCCCTGAAAACGCGGAGTGTCGGCGGATGGTCTTCAGGCGGCGTGTCAGACGGTCATACCTGCGGATCCTGGCCGAATCCGTCTGGCCGCGCGGCGGCTGGCGCCGGGCACTGAGCTATGTCTTCCACCGGCTGCGGCGTCTGCCCGACCGGCCGCACCGGATCGCGCGCGGGATCGCTGTGGGCATCTTCATGTCCTTCACCCCGTTCTTCGGCTTTCACCTTCTGTTCGCCGCTGCTGTCGCCTGGGCCCTGAACGCCAACATTGCGGCGGCGCTGCTCGCGACGCTGGTGGGCAATCCGCTGACCTTTCCCTTCATCATGGAGCTGTCGGTCTGGCTTGGCAGCGCGATGCTGGGCCGGGTCCATGTCATGCATCTGCCGCAGATCGTGGCCGCCTTCGCCCACGCGGGTGCCGAGATCACCCACAACATCGAGGCGCTGGGCCAGGGCTCGGATCTGAGCTGGCACTTCCTGGGTCGGTTCTGGGAGGCGGTCCTGCTGCCCTATCTGCTCGGCGGCGCGGTGCCCGGCATCG
Organism: Acidimangrovimonas sp.; assembly: GCA_030147905.1. The sequence continues at coordinate 2,946 of JASBUM010000408.1, read as the reverse complement.
TCTTGGCGGCCGCCGCATATTACCTTAGCCTGCCGCTGCTGGTCGCGCATCAGCGCCGGCGCCTGCGCAAGTTGCGCAAAAGGGTTGAACGGCGCCATCGTGACGGGGCAGAAGACGACACGGCCGCATCCGGCCCGGTGAGGGGCGGCGCGGAAGATCCGGCGCAGGACGGGAGAATCTGAGATGAACAAGCCGCAACGCCTCGGGGTCAACATCGATCACGTCGCCACCCTGCGCAACGCCCGCGGCGGGGCCTATCCCGATCCGTTGCGCGCCGCGCGACTGGCGCTGGAGGCGGGGGCCGACAGCATCACCGCGCATCTGCGCGAGGATCGCCGCCACATCCGCGACGCCGACATCGAGGCGCTTGCCGCGCAGGAGGGGCTGTTGCTCAACCTCGAGATGGCCGCCACCGAGGAGATGCGGGCGATCGCGCTCAGGCTGCGGCCCCACGCGATCTGTCTCGTGCCCGAGCGGCGCGAGGAGCGCACGACCGAGGGCGGTTTGGCCGTCGCCGGCGACGACATCCGCCTGGGCCAGTTCATCGCGCCCCTGAGGGCGGCGGGCAGTCGCGTGTCGATGTTCGTGGCACCCGATCCGAAGCAGGTTGCCGCCTCGGCCCGAATCGGCGCGGACGCGGTTGAGCTGCATGTCGGCGCCTACGCCGATTTCGACACCGCCGGCCGGATCGCCGAACGCGACGCCGAGCTAGATGCCCTGCGCGCGGCCGCGGCGCAGGCCCATGCGCTCGGCATGCAGGTTCACGCGGGCCATGGCCTGACCTATGACAACGTCACCGCCGTGGCGGCGATTCCCGAGGTGGAGGAGCTGAACATCGGCCACTTCCTGATCGCCGAGGCGGTATTCGAGGGCCTGAAGCCGGTGATCGCGCGGATGCGCACGATGATGGATGCCGCGCGCGCGCCCGCGCGCGTCTGAACGGGGCAGGGCCGGGGAGGCTGCGCGGCGCGTGTGCGGACCGTGCGGGGTGAGCGGATGGTGTGGAAACTGATAACATTGCCGTTTCGGTTGCTGGCCGCCCTTCCCGGGGGGCTTCTGGTGGTATTGCTGCTGGGCAGTTTCGCCCTCGGCGTCGGCGCCCTGACGCGGCAGGCTCTGTTCAACGACCTCTCGATCGGGCTCGAGACGGTGGCGCCGGATGCCACCGTGCGGGCGCGGCAGGTGCGTCTGGTCGCCTCGCTTCAGGCACGGATCGACAAGGAGACCCTGCGGGCGCGCAACGCCGAGGCGGCGGCGGCCGATCTCAAGGCGCGCAATCAGGTGCTGGCGCAGACCAACGATGCGCTCGGCACCGCGAATACCGCGCTCACGCAGCAGAACGACAAGCTGGGCCAGGACAATGCCGTGCTGAACGCCGATGTTGCGCGGCTGCGGCCACTGGCGGCACGCGCGAACGTGCGCTGGAACGGCAAGGAGATACCCGCGGCGCAGGCGGTGTCGGAGGCCACGCGGACCTTGGGCGCGGGGATGCGCGACGCCATGCTCGCGCGGCTCGGGGCCGCCCCGCGTCAGGCCGTGCCCTTCTTCGGTGTGCCGTTGATCGCGGCGGATCTGGGGCGCGATCTGGCGCAGGCCTGTGCCCAGGCGCGTCTTCTGGCTGCGCTCGACGTTGCCTTCGGCACCCGAGGGGCGCCCGCGCCCGCCACGCTATGCGCGATCAGCGCGCCGACGGCGGCCGCGCTGTGGTCGCATGCGCGCGCGAGCGCCTTGCCGGGCGGCGCGTTCGGCGGTGACCGCGCGCCGGGGGACGCGCGTTGGCCCGTGCCGGGGCTGATCGCCGCGGGTGCCGGCGCGAATCCCGGTTCGGGACGTGGCGCTGCGGGGGCTGTCCCGCCCTGGTGGCCGGCGGTCATGGGCTGGGGCGACGTCGTCCTGCCGCCGGCGCCCGCCGCGGGGGGGCGGCCGTGATCCTTGGCATCGGGACGGATCTGGCGAATATCGAGCGCATCGGGCGCGTCCTGTCGCGTCACGGGGACCGGTTTCGCAACCGGGTCTTCACGGCGGAGGAACAACGCAAGGCCGAACGGCGCCGCGACGTGGCCGGCACCTACGCCAAGCGCTGGGCGGCGAAGGAAGCCTGTTCCAAGGCGCTGGGCACCGGGCTGCGAATGGGCATCGCCTGGCGCGACATGGCGGTGCATAACCTCGCAACCGGACAGCCGCGGATGACACTGACCGGCTGGGCGGCGTCGCGGCTGGCCGAAATGACCCCGCCGGGCCACCAAGCGGTGATTCATGTCACGCTGACGGACGACCATCCATGGGCGCAGGCCTTCGTGGTGATCGAGGCGCGGCCCGCGGGCGCCAGCCAGACCATCGCCGAAACACCTGCGGCAATCTCGGCAGACGCGGCGCCCAGCCGGTCAACGGACGTGACCGATGCCTAGATCGCGGCTGCAATTCGCACGCCGGCGCACGCCGTGGATCTTCGGACGATGGTTCTCGCGGACGAAATTCGTGGTTTTCCTCATCATCGTCACGGGGGTTTTCGGGACACTGTTCCTGCGTCCCTACGTGATCGAGTCGCCGGCGATGAAGAACACGTTGCGCATCGGCGACGTTGTGCTGGTCAACCGGGCCGCCTATGGCTACGGGCGGGCATCCTGCCCCTTTGATCTGTGTCCCTTCCGCGGGCGTATCCTCTATTCCCCGCCGCGCCGCGGCGACGTGGCGCTGTTCGCGCGGGGGCCCGGTGGGGGCGCGCGGGGGGCGATGGTGCTCAGGATCATCGGTCTCCCCGGTGATCTGGTGCAGATCCGCGGCGGCCGCCTGTGGCTGAACGGCGCGCCCGTGCCGATGCAGCGTGCCGGCAGTTTCACCGAAACATTCGCCCCGCAGGGCGCGCGCGACCTGTGGCCACGCTGTTCCAACGCCCCCGTGGGCGAGGGTGGCGCCTGCCGCAAGCTGCGCTGGCGAGAGACGCTT
>JASBUM010000112.1 GCA_030147905.1 Acidimangrovimonas sp. | reverse complement strand
ATCGTCACCCTCGCCAATGGCTACGAGGAACGCAACAACCCCTGGGCGCATTCGCTGCGCCGCTTCGATGCCGGGGTGGGGCTGCGCAGCCTCGACGATCTCGGGCTGCTGATCGCCTTTTTCGAGGCCCGCGGCGGCCAGCTTGCCGGCTTTCGCTGGAAGGACTGGTCGGATTTCAAGTCCTGTCCGGCCTCGGCCACTCCCGATCCGGGCGATCAGGTGATCGGCCTGGGCGACGGGGTCACGCGGGATTTCCGCCTGAGCAAGAGCTACCGTTCGGGCGCGCAGGTCTACACGCGCCCGATCACCAAGCCGGTCGCGGGCAGCCTGCGGGTGGCGTTGGCCGGGGTGCCGGTGGTCGAGACCATTGCGTGGACACTGGATGCCGCCAGCGGAACGATCACCTTCACCGATCCGCCAGATGTAGGCGAGGAGATCGCCGCCGGCTTCGAATTCGATCTGCCTGTGCGTTTCGATACCGACCGCATCGAGGTGTCTGTGGCCAGTTTCAACGCAGGCGACGTGCCGCGCGTGCCGGTGGTGGAGGTGCGGCTGTGAGCGGGGCGGGAAAGGCGGGCCTGCTGGCCCATGCGGCGGGCGGCGCGACGACGATCTGCCGGGCCTGGGCATTGACCCGCGGCGACGGGACGGTTCTGGGTTTCACCGATCACGATCTGGATCTGGAATTCGAGGGGTTCCGCTTTCGTGCCGGCACCGGGCTGAGTGCGGCGGCGCTGATGCAGACGACGGGGCTCTCCGTGGACAATACCGAGGCCACCGGCGCGCTGAGCGATGCGGCGATCACCGAGGCGGATCTGTCGGCGGGGCGCTATGACGGGGCGGATCTGCGCGCCTGGCTGGTGAACTGGGCCGCGCCCGAGGAACGGATGGAGATCTTTCGCGGCACGCTGGGCGAGATCAGGCGCGGCGCCGGGGCCTTCCACGCCGAGCTGCGCGGGCTGACGCAGGCGCTGAACCAGCCGCAGGGCCGCATCTATCAGGCCGATTGCACCGCGGTTCTGGGGGATGCGGCCTGCCGGGTCGATCTGGATGCCGCGGGCTATTCCCTGCGTCTGCCGGCCGAAGCGGTGGAGGATGCGCGGGTGTTCCGCTTCGACGGCCTGACGGGGTTCGACGCGGGCTGGTTCGCGCGCGGGCGGCTGATCGTCGAGAGCGGTGCGGCCGAAGGACTTGCAGGCGTGATCCGCGATGACCGTCGCGATGCGGACGGGCTGCGGCGACTGTCGCTGTGGCAGCCGCTGGCCGGGGCGGTCGCGAGCGGAGATCGGCTACGCCTTGTTGCGGGATGCGACAAGCGGCCGGAAACGTGTCGACTTAAATTTCATAATTTCAATAACTTTCGTGGGTTTCCTCATATCCCGGGCGAAGATTGGCTGATGGCGGTTCAGGCCCGCGCCGGGGCCAAGGACGGGGGTAGCCTGCGATGAACGAGGCCATGCGCAGGGCGGTCGTGGCCGAGGCCCGGGCCTGGATCGGCACGCCCTATCGCCATCAGGCCAGCCTGCGCGGCGCCGGGGCCGATTGCCTGGGGCTGGTGCGCGGGGTCTGGCGCGCCTGCTGCGGCACGGAGCCCGAACCGGTTCCCGCCTATAGCCCCGATTGGGGCGAGCCGGCGGGGGACGAGCTGTTATGGGCCGCGGCCCGGCGCTGGCTGATCGCGCTGCCAACGGACCCGGCCCCGCCGCGGCCCGGCGAGGTGGTGCTGTTTCGGATGCGCGCGGGCGCGCCGGCCAAGCATCTGGGCCTGATCGCCGGGGCGGGCCAATCGGCCAGCTTCATCCATGCCTACAGCGGCCGTGCGGTGGTCGAAAGTCCGCTGTCGGCGCCCTGGCGTCGCCGGATCGTCGCGCGCTTCGAATTTCCGCGAAAGGAGACTGCCTGATGGCGACAATCGTTCTTTCCGCTGCGGGCTCGGCCATCGGGGCGGGCTTCGGCGGCACGATGCTGGGCCTGTCGGGCGCGGTGATCGGGCGGGCGGTGGGTGCCACGCTGGGGCGCGCGATCGACCAGCGGTTGCTGGGCCAGGGCTCGGCCGTGGTGGAGACCGGCCGCGTCGAACGGCTGGGTCTCACCGGGGCGAGCGAGGGCGCCCCCATCTCCGAGGTCTACGGTCGGGTGCGCATGGGCGGACAGGTGATCTGGGCCTCGCGCTTTGCCGAGAGCGCCACGCGTAGCGGCGGCGGCAAGGGCAGCCCGCGGCCGGCGGTGGTACAATACAGCTACAGCGTCAGCCTGGCGATCGCGCTTTGTCGCGGCGAGATCGCGCGGATCGGCCGGATCTGGGCCGACGGGACCGAGATCGAACGCGATTCGGTGAACCTGCGCGTCTATGCGGGGGGGGAGGATCAGCTCCCCGATCCGCTGATCGAGGCGGTGGAGGGGGCGGGCATGGCACCGGCCTATCGCGGCATTGCCTATGTGGTGATCGAGGATCTGGCCCTGGGGCCGTTCGGCAACCGGGTGCCGCAGTTCAGCTTCGAGGTGATCCGCCACGCCGCCGCGTCGCCGAGCGGGGCCACAGCCACAGGCGCCGGGCCGGCCGCCGCCGGGGTGGGCAGCGTCGCGCCGGGTTTCGCGGCCGGGGTGCGGGCGCTGGCGCTGGTGCCGGGCACCGGCGAATATGCGCTGGCGACCAGCCGGGTGCACTACAACCGCGGCCCGGGCGTCAATGTCGTGGCCAATGTCAACACGCCCTCCGGGCAGAGCGATTTCACCGTGGCGCTGGCGGCGCTGGATGAGGAACTGCCAGCCTGCGCGGCGGTTTCGCTGGTCTTGTGCTGGTTCGGCGACGATCTGCGCTGTGGCCAGTGTCGGGTGCAGCCGAAGGTGGAGCAGCGCATCGAGGACGGCGTGGGCATGCCGTGGCGATCGGGCGGGATCGGCCGCGCCGAGGCCGCGGAGGTGCCGCGCCTTGACGGCCGCCCGGTCTATGGCGGCACGCCCGCGGATGCCGCGGTGGTCGAGGCGATCGCGGCCCTGCGCGCCGCCGGC
>JASBUM010000107.1 GCA_030147905.1 Acidimangrovimonas sp. | reverse complement strand
GCGATCCTGCCGGCGCTGACGGTGTTCAATACCGCGATCCTGCCGAAGAAGGAATTCGAGGCCGAGCCGGGCAAGACGGACGCCGAGAAGGCCAAGGAATTCGCCCAGCACCCGATCGGTTCGGGGCCCTTCGTGCTGAAGAGCTGGGAGCGCGGGGCGACGATGAAGCTGGTGCGCAATCCCTATTACTGGGCCAAGGGCGCGGACGGCAAACCGCTGCCCTATCTCGACGGCATCACCTTCGAGGTGATCCCAGACGACGCGACGCGCATCCTCAAGCTCGAATCCGGCGCAATCCAGGGGGCCGAGTTCATCCCCTATGCGCGGGTGGCCGAGCTGAAGAAGGCGCCTGGCATCGACATGAAGCTGTTTCCCTCGACCCGGGTGGAATATGTCACGGTGAACGTGCGCCCCGAGCTTGACGGCAAGCCCAATCCGCTGGCCAACATCAAGGTGCGGCAGGCGCTCGACTACGCCACCAACAAGAAGGCGATCATCCAGATCGTGACTCATGGCGTCGGCACGCCGATGACCTCTTTCATGTCCTCGGCCACGCCGCTCCATAGCGGAACCAAGCCGCTTTATCCCTATGATCTCGCGCGGGCCAAGAAACTGATGAAGGAGGCCGGTTTCGCCAAGGGCTTCTCGACCAGTCTTCTGGTGCTGGCCGGCAATCAGGACGAGCTGGGCATCGCCACCGCGCTTCAGCAGATGTGGGCCGCGCTCGGCGTCAAGCTTGAGCTGAAGCAGGTCGACAACGCGACGCGGACCGATCTCTATCGCAAGGGACAGTTCAGCATGCGGCTTTCGGCCTGGACCGACGATATCGCCGATCCCAGCGAGATCACCTCGTATTTCGCCTATTCGCCGACCATCGGCGCGCTGCATTCGGGATGGAAGAACGCCGAGGTCGACAAGCTGTTCGCCGCCTCGCAGCGCCAGACCGACCCGGCCAAGCGCAAGGCGGAATATGCGAAGATCCAGGAGATCTTCAACACCACCGGACCGACGCTGCCGCTTTACCAGACGCCCTATCCGGTGGCGCTGCGCAAGAACGTCCACGGCTTCCTTCAGATTCCGCTGGGCAACAACATCTTCCGCGCGACGTGGCTGTCGAAGTGATCGGTGCGGCGGGGCCATGCCCCGCCGGCCCCACGGCTGAAAGCGGAGTGCCGGCGTGTTCCTGATCTCCTTCATCGGACGGCGGCTGTTGCAGCTGATTCCCACGCTTCTGTTCATCCTGGTCGTGGTCTTCGTCCTCGTGCGGCTCTTGCCCGGCGATCCGGCCAGCGCGATCCTGGGCGAGCGGGCGCGCGACGCCGACGTGATCCGCATCAACCATCAGCTCGGCCTTGACCGTCCGCTGGTCGTGCAGTTCTGGATCTTCCTGCGCAACGTGCTGCGCGGCGATCTTGGCACCTCCATCCAGTTGCGGCAGCCGGTGGTGGCGCTGATCGCGCAGCGTCTGCCGGTGACCCTTCTGCTGACCGCGATGGCCGCGGTGATCGCCATTGCAATGGCGCTGCCTCTGGCGTTCCTGGCCGCGCTGCGCCGCGACCGCGAGGCCGACCAGGTCATACGCGGGGTGTTCCAGATCGGCCTGTCGATGCCGGTGTTCTATATCGGGCTGCTGCTGCTGTCGTTCTTCGGCGCGCGGCTGGGCTGGTTTCCGGTGGGGGGGTACGGCAACGGATTTGCCGAACATCTCTATCATCTGTTCCTGCCCGCGCTGACCCTGGCGCTAAGCCTGTCGGCGGTGCTGATGCGCAACCTGCGCGCCGCCATCATCCAGGTTCTCGATGCCGAATATGTCGATTTCGCGCGCGCCAAGGGTCTGCGGGCGCGCGTCGTCATGCTGCGCCACGTGCTGCGCAACGCGATGATCTCCACCGTCACCCTGTTCGGCCTTTCGATCGGCACCCTGCTTGGGGGTGCCGTCATCACCGAGACGGTCTTTGCCATCCCCGGCGCGGGCCGGCTGATGATCAACAGCATCTACGGCCGCGACTATCCGGTGGTTCAGGGCATGACGCTGGCGCTGACGGTGCTGGTTTCGGTCACGTTCCTGGCGACCGACATCCTTCAGGCCTGGCTTGACCCGAGGGTCGCGAAATGACCGCGGTTCTGCCGGCTTCAACCGGGCGGCGGCGCCGGGCGCGCCTGCCGCGCGCGCTTCTGATCGGGGGCGGGCTGCTGGCGGCCAATCTGGTGCTTGCCTTCTTCCCCGCCGTCTTCGCGCCCTACGATCCCAACGTCTTCGACTACAACGCGCTGCTTCAGGCGCCGAGCTGGGCACATCCCTTCGGCACCGACAATTTCGGCCGCGATGTCCTAAGCCGTGTGATCCACGCCTATACGATCGACATGCAGATCGCCGTATTCGCGACGACGGTGCCCTTCGTCATAGGCACCGCCATCGGCGCGGTGATCGGCTATGTCGGCGGGCTTGCCGAAATTCTGTTTGGCCGGATCGTCGACGCGGTCATCACCTTTCCCTTTCTCGTGCTGGTGATCGCGATCGTCGCGGTGCTGGGGCCGGGGCTCGTCAACATGTATATCGCGGTCGGTGTCGTCGACTGGGTCTTCTATGCCCGGCTGACCGCCGCCGAGGTGAAGGTGCAGCGACGTCTCGACTACGCGGATGCGGGACGGGTGATGGGTTACGGCCCGTTGCGCATCATCTTTCGCCACCTCCTGCCGAATGCGATCACACCGGTGCTGGTCTACTGGATGACCGACATGGCGCTGGCCATCCTGCTGGGATCGAGCCTGGGCTATCTCGGGCTGGGGGCGCAGCCGCCGACGGCGGAATGGGGCGTGCAGATCGCCGATGCGAAGAATTTCATGACCACCGCGTGGTGGATGTCGGTCTTTCCGGGCATCGCCATCGTCCTTGCGGGGCTGGCCTTCAGCCTCGCCGGCGACGGTTTCGCGGAATGGATGAGGACAAGGAAATGAATGCCGGACCGACGCTCGAGGTCGAGGGGCTGACCACAACCTTCGACACGGCCGACGGGCGCGTGACGGCGGTGGATTCGGTCAGCTTCGTGGTGGGGCCGGGCGAGATGGTCGGGCTTGTCGGCGAATCCGGTTCGGGCAAGAGCGTGACCTTGCGCTCGATCCTCGGCCTGGTCCATCCGCCGGCGCGCGTCGCGGGCGCGGTGCGGTGGAACGGCCGCGATCTTATGCAACTGCCCGCGGCCGAGCTGCGCCGTGTTCGGGGTGGCCAGATCGCGATGATCTTCCAGGAGCCGATGACCGCCCTCAACCCGGTTCTGACCGTCGGCTTGCAGATCGAGGAGAACCTGCGCGCGCACAAGGCCATGGATGCACGCGCGCGGCGCCGGAGCGCGCTTGAGCTGCTCGACCTGGTCGGTATTCCAGATGCCGCGCGCCGGCTGGGCGATTACCCGCACCAGTTCTCGGGCGGCATGCGGCAGCGGGTGATGATCGCCATCGCGCTGGCCAGCGATCCCATGCTGCTGCTTGCGGATGAGCCGACGACGGCGCTTGACGTCACCATCCAGGACCAGATCCTGAAGCTGCTTTTGCGGCTGCGCGAGGAATTGCGGATGAGCGTGGTGCTCGTCACCCATGATCTGGGCGTCATCGCCGGCACCTGCGACCGCATGGGGGTTATGTATGCCGGCCGCATGGTGGAGACCGGCGCCGTGGTCGACATCTTCGAGCGCCCGTTCCATCCCTACACGCGGGGCCTTCTGGCCTCGGTCCCGCAGGCGGGCAGGGCGCGGGCGCAACTGGTCGCGGTCGAGGGCACGCCGCCGCCCCTGTCGGCGATTCCGGCGGGCTGCGCCTTTCATCCGCGCTGCGCCCATGCCACCGCGCGCTGCCGCGACCAGCGGCCCGAGCTTGCGCCCCGGCCGGACGCGCGCATGGTTGCCTGTTTCCATGCGGACGCGGTCGCGGCAAGCGGGGCGGTGCGCGCATGATTCCGCCAGCCGCCCCACCCCTGATCGCGGTCGAGGAGGTGACCAAGACCTTCCCGCTCGCCCGATCGATCCTGCGCCTCGTCACGCGCCGTCCGCAGCCGATGGTCCACGCGCTCAACGGCGTCAGCCTGGAAGTCGCGCGCGGCGAAACGCTGGGCATCGTCGGCGAAAGCGGCTGCGGCAAGTCCACGCTGGCGCGATGCCTCGTGCGGCTTCTCGAATGCGACGGCGGACGGATCCTGTTCGAGGGTCAGGACATCGCGGCATTGTCGGGATCGGCCCGGCGGGTGTTCAACCGCCGCGTCCAGATGATCTTTCAGGATCCCTACATGTCGCTCAATCCGCGCATGCGGGTGCGCCAGGTTCTGGCCGAGGCGCTGCTGGTCCACCGCATGTGCCCGAAATCGGCGGTCCCCGGACGTATCGCGGAGCTTCTCGATCTGGTGCGCCTGCCGGCCGGTTCCGCCGATCGCTACCCCCATGAATTCTCGGGCGGGCAGCGGCAACGCATCGGCATCGCCCGCGCGCTGGCGGTGGAGCCGGAGGTGCTGGTCGCGGATGAGCTGGTCTCGGCGCTTGACGTCTCGGTCCAGGCCCAGGTCGTCAATCTGCTGCTGCGATTGCAAGAGGAGCTTGGACTGACCGTCGTCTTCGTCGCCCATGATCTGCGCCTCGTGCGGCATATCTCGCATCGCGTGGCGGTCATGTATCTGGGCCGCGTGGTCGAGACCGGCCCGACCGAGACGCTGTTCGCCGAACCCCGCCATCCCTATACGCGCGCGCTTCTGGCCGCGGCGCCGGATCTCGATCCGCGCAAACGGGACCGGACGGCGGCGACGCGCGGCGAATTGCCAAGCCCGCTCGATCTGCCGCCGGGTTGTCCGTTCCATACCCGCTGCCCGCATGCGAGTGCGACCTGTCGCGCGGTCCGGCCCGAATTGCAGACTTGCCAGGACGGACAGCTTGTGGCCTGTCATCATCCGGTCGCGGAGCCTGACCGCGCGATCTCGACCCAGTAGGTTTACGCGCGGGCCCGACGCCGCCCCCCGGCGCCGACTGCGCAGGTTCCGGGCGCCCATTGTCTACGCCGTGAAAGGAAACATCGATGACCGAAACCTCCGCCCCCTCGACCTCCGCCCCCTCGACCTTCGCAACCGCCGATCTCTATGACCGGCACCATTCCCGGCTGAGCGTGTGCGAGCTGCAATTCCGTTCCTTCGGCGGGCGGCTTGCCTTCTTCGGCCCCTGCGTGACGCTGCAATGTTTCGAGGACCACGAGCCGGTCCTGGCAGCGCTGAAGGAAAACGGCGCGGGGCGGGTTCTCGTCGTCGATGCGGCCGGATCGCTGCGGGTCGGGGTGATGGGCGACCGGCTGGCCGGGATCGGCGCGCAGAACGGCTGGGCCGGCGTGGTCATCAACGGGGCCATTCGCGACAGCGCCGGGATCGACGGGCTGGCGCTTGGGGTCAAGGCGGTCGGGACGACCGCGCGCCGAAGCTGGAACCCCGGCGTCGCGATCCGCGACCGGACGGTTCGCTTCGGCAATGCCTGTTTCAATCCCGGCGACTGGATCTATGCCGATCGCGACGCGGTCATGGTGAGCGGGGACGAACTGCCGCTGACGTGACCGCGCCCGAAGGCCGCGCGGGGCGTGCGCGCGGTTCGGTACCGGCAAGCGGCCGGCGATGGGGATCCGCGACGATGGCCGGAAACCCCGGTGCCGTTACCAGCGCAACGGACGGCCCGGCGTCAGGCTGGCCACGGCATCGAGGATCGCACGGGTGTCGATGCCGGCCGCGCGATAGAGATCGGGGATCGTGCCGCTCTGGCCGAAGCTGGTGACCCCCAGCGCCCGGCCGCGGTGGCCGATGACCGAGCCGAGCCAGCCCAGTGCCGCCGGGTGGCCGTCGGTGACGGTGACGATCGCGCAGTCGCGGGGCAGGGGGGCAAGCAGCCGCTCGACCCAGGCGGTGGCGCTGGCGCCGGCGGCGCGCGCAGCACCTGCCCGGCCCCAGCCGCGATGGAGCCGCTCGGCCGAGGTCACCGCCAGAAGCCCCACCCGCCGGTCCTCGGCCAGCAGCCCGGTGGCGGCGATCGCCTCGGGGGCCACGGCGCCGGCATAGGCGATGACGACCTCGGCGTCGGGACCGGGCGGGCGCAGCCAGTAGCCGCCGGCGAGGATCGCGGCCTCGGTCTCGGGCGCGGGCGGCGGCGGCTGCTCGACCGTGCGGGTCGAGAGCCGCATGTAGACCGAGCCCCCGGCGGCATCATCCAGCAGATCGCCATCCGTCCCGGGCCGGCCCTCGTCGCCCCTGGCGCGCCGCTGCACATGCGCCAGGGCAAAGCGCAGGATCGGCTCGAGTTCATGGGCGAAGGCCGGCTCGAACATCGTCAGCCCGGGCTGCGACAGCCCGATCAGCGGCGTGGCAATGGATTGATGGGCCCCGCCCTCGGGCGCCAGCGTCACCCCCGAGGGCGTGCCGGCGACGATGAAGCGCGCGTCCTGGTAACAGGCGTAGTTCAGCCCGTCGAGCCCGCGGGCGATGAACGGATCGTAAAGCGTGCCGATCGGAATCACGGTTTCGCCGAAGAGTTCGGCCGAAAGGCCGAAGGCCGACAGCAGCGCGAAAAGGTTCATCTCGGAGATGCCCAGTTCGACATGCTGGCCCCCCGGCGCCCCGTCCCAGCGGAAGGTCGACGGCAGCCGCGCGACGCGGAAGACATCCGCACGCGGCCGGGCGGAATAAAGCCCCCGCCGGTTCACCCAGGCGCCGAGATTGGTCGAGACGGTCACGTCGGGCGCGCTGGTCACGATCCGCCGGGCGATGGCCTCGTCGCCCTTGGCGAGCGCGCCCAGAAGATGGCCGAAGGCCTGCTGGGTAGAGACCGCGCCCTGCCGCTCCAGCGTCAGCCGCGCGGGCACCGGCACCGGCGCTGCCCGCAACCGCCGGCTGCCCGACCCTTGCAGGAAGGGCACATGGCGCAGCAGCGCATCCAGTGCGGCCTCCTGCGCGGGATCGTCGGCGCGTGCCCATTCAGCCCCTTCCGCGATGCCCAGCGAGCGCCCCAGCGTGGCGATCTGGTCGGCGGTCATCAGGCCGGCGTGATTGTCCTTGTGACCGGCCAGCGGCAGGCCGTATCCCTTGATCGTATAGGCGAAGAAGACCACCGGGCGGTCATGTGTGCGGGCGGCCCGGAAGGCGCCGCGCAGCGCTTCCAGATCGTGACCGCCCAGATTGGTCATCAGCCGCGTCAGTGCCTCGTCGTCGCGGCGCGCGATCATCGCCTCGGCCGCGGCGTCGCCGGCGAAATCGGCCGTCAGCCGCTTGCGCCACGCAGCACCGCCCTGGAAACACAATGCCGCGTAGCTGTCGTTCGGGCAGGCATCGATCCAGTCGCGCAGGCGTGCGCCCCCCGGCTCGGCGAAGGCGGCCTGCTGGAGGCGGCCGTATTTCAGCGTCACCACCTCCCAGCCCATTGCGGCGAAGACCGCGGCCAGGCGTTCGTGCTGCCCGTCCGGCGACACCGCGTCGAGGCTCTGGCGGTTGTAGTCGACGATCCACCAGCAGTTGCGCAGCCCGTGCTTGTGCCCCTCCAGCAGCGCCTCGTAGATGTTTCCCTCGTCCAGTTCCGCATCGCCCAGCAGCGCGATCATGCGGCCCCGGGCGCGACCGGCGGCCCAGCCATGGGCATGCAGGTAGTCCTGCGCCAGCGCGGCGAAGAGCGTCTGCGCCACCCCCAGCCCGACCGAGCCGGTGGAAAAGTCGACATCCGCCACGTCCTTGGTGCGCGAGGGGTATGATTGTGCCCCGCCGAAGGCACGGAACGCTTCGAGTCGCGCGCGCGACTGACGCCCCATGAGATAGAGGATCGCATGCAGCACGGGGCTTGCATGCGGCTTCACCGCCACCCGGTCCTCGGGGCGCAGGGCGTCGAAATACAGCGCCGTCATCGCCGCCACCATGGACGCGCTGGAGGCCTGATGACCGCCCACCTTCAGCCCGTCGCGGTTCTCTCGGATCGCATTGGCATTGTGGATCATCCATGAGGCCAGCCACAGGACGCGCTGCGCCAGCGCCTCCAGCCGCTCGGGCGGCATGCGGTCTTCGCCGGTATCGGTTCCGGGCGCCGGCGTTCCGTCGTGCATGGCTCTCTCCTGCCCTGTCGCGATCGAGGATAGCGCCAATATCCTGGCGTAAGGCGCCAAACAGGGCCAAGATATCCGTATAATTTGGCGGGTGGAGCCAAGATCGGAGGGTTGACGCGATGCAGGCACCAAAACTGGACCGGATCGATCGCCGGATCCTCGCGCTCTTGCAGCGCGACGCACGGCTGACCGCGCAGCAGATCGGCGAGGAAGTGGGCCTGTCGGCCACGCCGGTCCTGCGGCGCATCCGCATGCTCGAGGAGGCCGGGCTCATCAAGGGTTATGTCGCCCTGGTCGATCAGAAGCAGGTCGGACTGCCGGTCAGCGTCTTCGTCTCGATCCGGCTGGAGAAGCAGCGTGAGGAGGCGCTTGGGCATTTCGCCCGCGCGATCGCCGGCTGGCCGGAGGTTCTGGAATGCTACCTGATGACCGGACAGCAGGATTTCCTGCTGCGCGTGGTGGTCGAAAGCCTCGAGGATTACGACCGTTTCCTGAAATCCAAGCTGACCCGGCTGGAAGGTGTGGCCTCGATCGAATCGAGCTTTGCCCTCGCGCAGGAGAAATACACCATCGCGCTGCCGGTCCGCAGGGATTGAGCGGACGGCATCCCGCAGGCATGGCAGGGACGACCCCGGCCGCGTCAGGCCGCGACGAGCGTGCAGGCCACCCGTGCCACGCCACAGCGGGCGGCAAGCGTTCCGGGCCCGGTGACCGCGCAGGGTCCGATCCGTGCGCCGGTGATGATGACCTGTCCGGCCTCGACGACCCGGTCGTGACGGGCGGCATGTTCCGCGAGAAAGGCTAGGAAATCCGCGATCTCGTCCAGATCCATGCCCGCCGCCGAGGGGAGCGGCGAAGCGCAACCTGGCATCGTCAGTTCCGGCCGAAGCGTGGCAATATCGCAGCGGCGCCAGTCCGCGAGCGGGTCGCCCAGAACGACATTGCGGTTGGAGAAGCGGTCCGCCATCGCGTCGAAGGGGCCCGCGGGCCGCGTCGCGGGCAGGCGCGAGTGCAGGAACTCGAAACAGATGCGGATGCCGTCGATCGAGGCCGCCAGTTCGTCCCGGCTCGCCCGTGGATCGAGCCGCCGGCCGAGCACCACGGCCAGCTCGACCTCGACCCGCATGGCCGGTGCGAGCGTCAGCCGCGCGCCCGATGTCAGAAGGGCCGGACGCGGGATCGGCGCGCAGGCGAGGGTCCGGCCGCCCAGAAGCGCGTGCTTCCACCCGCCCAGCCCCCCGATCCGGTCGATGGTGGCGAGCTGGATCGCGGTGGCGCTGTCCGCGTCCGGGGCGGGGGGCGGCGCAGCCCGCCCCGGCGCCCCCGTGCAGGCGGCGGCGAAATAGCCCGCGGCGGCGTTGATCGCGTCATGATCCATCGGCGGCGATCTCCTCGGCCATGGCGGCGCGCGGAATGATCGCGCCGGGATGTTGCACGACGCGCGCGGCAAGGCGGGCGCCGGCCCGGACGCCGCGCCCGATATCGCCGTCCCGCAGCCACGACGCCAGGAAGCCGGCGTTGAAGCTGTCGCCGGCGGCGGTGGTGTCGCGGGCGGGAACGGGTGGCGGCAGGGCGATTGCGCGGGGCGGGGCGCCCGGGGCTGAATGCAGCACCGCGGACCCGCCAGTGGTCATCACCACATGTCCCGCCGAATGGCGCCTGCAGGCGGCAAGCGCCGCCTCGGCCCCGCGTGCGGGCCACAGCGCCTCGAGATCCTCGAGCGACGGCAGCGCCAGGGACGCGACCGCCAGCGCCCGGCGGCTCCAGCCGGCCGCGACCGCGCGCGAGGGCCACAGGCGGGCGCGGTAATTGGTATCGTAGATCACCGTCGCGCCGCCCGCCGCCGCGCGGTGCAGGGCGGCCAGCAGGCGATGTCGCGCCGCCTCGGTCAGGATCGCCAGGCCGACCCCGGAAAACAGGATCGCCTGCGCGCTGCTCAGGGCTGCGAGTTCGGGCGCGCCCTCGGCAAACAGGCCGCGCGCCGGGGTGTGGTCGCGCCAATAGGCAAAGCTGCGCTCGCCCCGTGCATCGGCGCGGATGAAGCTCAGCCCCGGACGGCCGCCGGGCGTGACCGCTATGGCCGAGACGTCGACCCCTTCGGCGGCTATGGCATCGCGCATCCAGCCGCTCATCCAGTCGTCGCCCAGCCGCGTCAGGTAACCGACGCGAAGATCCGGCCGCAGCCGCGCGAGATAGACCGCCGCATTCAGCGTGTCGCCCCCCAGCCGGCGGGCAAACAGGGCGGGTGCGGGATCTTCCGCCGCGGTTTCGTCCGCCGCTTCGGCCGCGGTGAATTCGGCCAGCGGCTCGCCGATCGCGAGAACATCGAATGACATCGCCTTCAACCTGCCTTCAACCCGCAGTCATTGCGCGCGTCGTTGCGCCTGTCACTGTACCCGTCACCGCGTCCGGCAGCGTGCGGCCGGCGATGAAGGCCGCGATATTGTCCAGCACCAGTTCTGCCATCGCGCGCCGCGCCTCGATCGTGGCCGAGCCGATATGCGGCGTGAGCAGGGCGTTGGGCGCCCGGGCAAGGCCGCCGTCGCGATCATCGGGCGCCAGCGGCTCGCGTTCGAAGACGTCGAGCGCGGCAAAGCCCAGCGTGCCCTCGTACAGGCAGGCTGCCAGCGCCGCACCGTCCACGACGCTGCCACGGGCGACATTGATCAGCGCACCCTCGGGGCCGAGCGCCTCGATCTCGGGCCGGCCGATCAGATGGCGCGTCTCCGCCCCGCCCGAGACGGTGACGAAGAGCGTGTCGCAATCGCGGGCGAGAGAGCGGGCGTCGGGGCGAAAGCCGGCGGGCGCCTCGGCGTCGGGTCGGCGCGCGCAGTAGAGTACCTCGATCCCGAGGGCGCGCAGCATCCCGGCCAGTCGCCGCCCGATGCGGCCATAGCCGAGGATGCCCGCGCGATGGCCCAGAAGGGCATGGCCGAGCCGCGGCTTGCGCCCCGTCGCCCAGTCGCCGGTGCGTACCAGCCGCTCGCCCTCGCCGATCCGCCGCCGTACCGCCAGCGCCAGCGTCAGCGCCAGCTCCGCCACCGATTCCGACAGTACGTCGGGCGTGGTCGCCACCGCGATCCCGCGCGCGGCGGCCGCGTCGAGGTCGATCGCGTCGAGACCGACGCCGTTGACCGCGATCAGCCCCAGATCGGGGAGCGCCGCGATCTCGTCCCGGCCGATCCCGCGCGCGCCGCTGGTCAGCACGACGCGGATCCCCGCGCCGTCTCCGGCCTCGCGCAGCAGCCTGTAGCGCGCGGCGAGCGCATCCATCATCTCGGCCGGCCGCAGCTCTGCCAGCACCAGAATGCCCGCGCGGGTGTCATGCGCGGGGTTCATCCGATCTGCCCCAGGAAGGCGCGCAGGCGTTCGCTTCGGGGATTGGCGAAGAAGCTTTCGGGCGCGCCCTCCTCGATGATCGCGCCCGATTCCATGAAGATCACCCGATCGGCCACCGCGCGGGCGAAATCCATCTCGTGGGTGACGCAGATCATCGTCATGCCCTCGCGCGCGAGATCGATCATCGTGTCGAGCACCTCCTTGACCATCTCGGGATCAAGCGCCGAGGTCGGCTCGTCGAACAGCATGATCCGCGGCTCCATGCACAGCGCGCGGGCGATCGCCACCCGCTGCTGCTGCCCGCCCGAAAGCTGCGCGGGATACTTGTCGGCCTGTTCCGGGATGCGGACCCGTTCGAGATACTTGCGCGCCGTCGCCTCGGCCTCGGCGCGGCTGGCGCGCCCGGTGCGGACCGGCGCCAGCGTGCAATTCTGAAGCACGGTCATGTGCGGAAAAAGGTTGAATTGCTGGAACACCATGCCGACGTCGCGGCGCACGCGCGCGACATTGTCGCCGCCGGCGGTCAGCTCGATCCCGTCGACCGCGATGGTGCCGGCCTGGATGGTCTCTAGCTGGTTGATGGTGCGGATCAGCGTCGACTTGCCCGAACCCGACGGGCCGCAGATGACGATCCGCTCGCCCGCCCTGACAGTCAGGTCGACTGCCTTCAGCGCCTGGAACTCGCCGAAGAACTTGGAAACGCCGCGCATCTCGATCGCGGTCTGGGCTGGTTCGGTCATCGCGTCTCTGGCCTTCCGTGATAGCCGCCCGGCACCCCAAGGCACCGGGCGGAGCCTGTCGCCGTGGTCACTTCTTGGCTTCGGCCTGCTTGGCCGAGCCGTCGCGGACGAAGGCAGGGACCTTGGTGTCCAGCCATTTCTCGTGGATCTTGTTCATCGTGCCGTCCGTCATCGCCTTGGCGATGAACGCGTTGATCTTGGCCAGCAGCTTGCCGGCGCCGGGCGTCACCGCGATCCCCTGGACCTGGCCGGAGAGGGGGAACTTCTCGTCGAAGCGGCCGGGCGCGGCCTTGTTGATCTGAACCGCGACGACATTCGACACCCCGATCGCCTCGACCTGACCCGACAGGAGCGCCTGCACCGCCGAGGCGTCATCGTCGAAGCGGCGGATATTGGTGCCCTTGCCGGCGACGCGCGTCACCGCGGTGTCCTGGGTGGAGGCGCGGGTGACACCCACGGTATGGCCCGCAAGCCCGGCGCCGTCCTTCACCTTCAGCCCCTTCTTGCCATAGACCATGATCTCGATCCCCGCATAGGGCCGCGAGAAATCCACCCGCTTGGCGCGCTCGGGCGTGATCCCCAGCGAGGCGACAAGCACATCGACCTGCCCCGACAGGAGATAGGGAATGCGGTTCGGCCCGGTCACCGGGACGATCTGCAGCTTGGTGCCCAGATATTTGGCCAGCTGCGCCGCCACATCGGCGTCATAGCCGGCGGGCTTGCCCTGGGTATTGAGCAGGCCGAAGGGCGGGAAATCCACCAGCATGCCGACGCGCAGGACACCGCTGCTTTCGATCTGCTTGAGGCTGGATGCCTGCGCCGGCACGTTCAGCAAGGCGCTGGCAAGGATGGCGAGTGCCATCAGGGGTTTTCTGAATTTCATCGGTTCCTCCTCTGGTTATCCGTGAATGGGGCTTCTGCATCAGCGCTCGACGGAGCGGCGCATCCGCGCCTCCAGTCGTCGCGCCAGGATCGACAGCGGCCAGCACAGCGCGAAGTAGACCGCGGCGACGATCGAGAAGACGGTGAAGGGGTCGAAGGTGGCGTTGTTGACGATCTGGCCGGCGCGGGTGAGCTCGGTGAAACCGATGATCGAGGCCAGCGAGGTCCCCTTGATGAGCTGGACCAGAAAGCCGACCGTCGGCGCCACCGCGATGCGCGCGGCCTGCGGCAGTATGACGAAGCGCATCCGGTCACCATAGCCCAGCGACAGCGCGCGGGCGGCCTCGACCTGGCCGTGGGGCACCGCCTCGATCGTGCCGCGCCAGATCTCGCCGAGATAGGCGCTGGCATGGAAGGTCAGCGCGACCGCCGCGGCAAACAGCGGATCGACCGGCAGCTTGGCGACCGACATGCCGAAATAGAACAGGAAAAGCTGCATCAGAAGCGGCGTGCCCTGAAAGACGCGGATGAAGCCGGCGGCGAACCGCCGCAGGCCGGGCCGGGACGAGCTGCGCGCAAGCGCCACCGCCAGGCCGCCCGCCGCGCCGCCCGCGAAGGCGATGGCCGACAGGATCAATGTCCAGCGTACCGCCGCAAGGATGAACAGGACGTCCGAGGGTCCAAAGGCGCGGATCATGTCAACGGCTCGCAGGATAGTTGAAGACGACGGACTGGATCACCCGGAACAGCCCCGAGAAGATCAGAGACAGCGCAAGGTAGATCGCGGTGACCGTCAGGTAGATCTCGAAGCTGGCGAAGGTCTTGGCGTTGAGATCGGCCCCGATCGAGGCAAGGTCGTTGGCCGAGATCACCGACACCACCGAGGAGGTCAGCATCAGATAGATGAACTGGCTGGTCATTGCCGGGTAGACGTTGCGCATCGCGGGTTTGAGGATCACGTCGCGGAAGATCTGCACCGGACCCAGACCCAGCGCGCGGCCGGCCTCGACCTGCCCGTGGGGAACCGATTCGATCCCCGCCCGGATGATCTCGGTGCCATAGGCGCCGACATTGACCACCAGCGCCAGCAGGGCCGCACTGTTGGGATCAAGCGCGATGCCCACCGCGGGCAGCCCGAAATAGACAAAGAAGATCTGGATGAGGAACGGCGTGTTGCGGATCGCCTCGACATAGACGGTGACGATCCCCGACAAAAGGCGCATCCCCGATGTCCGCGCCGCGGCACCCGCCACCGAAACCACCAGCCCCAGCGCCATCGCGGTGAAGGACAGCCGGATTGTCAGCCATGCGCCGTAGAGCAGCAGGCCGAAATGATCGAATACCGGCGTGAAGTCGAAATGATACACCCTGTCCCCCCGGACCGCCTTCGTCCCGCCGGCGCGCTTACGCGCCATTGCGGGCCGCTCCTCTTGGATCCGACTCCTTTTAGATCGATCTAAATCGGGTTTGTAAACCGATTTCTTGCAGATCAGGGTATTCGCGCTCAGGGATTCAGCCGCAGGGGCCGGTCGTGTCGCGCACGCGCAGGCGCGGGGGCACGATATCGCGGCGCAGGTCGGCGCCGGGCGTATCGATGCGGCGTACCAGCAAATCGGCCGCGTGGACTCCGATCTGCTGGGCGAACACCTGCACCGTCGTCAGGCGGGGCGGCGCGCCGAGGTCGATGAACGACAGGTTGTCATGCCCGATGACCGACAGGTCGCGCCCGGGCGTCAGGCCGCGGTCGTAAAGCCCGCGAAGCAGCCCCGAGGCGAGAATGTCGTTGAAGCAGATCGCCGCGGTCGGTGCCGGCCGCAACGCAAGCACCATCCCCGCCGATTGGGGCGATCCGTCCCAGGCCAGCGGAACCTCGACGATGCCGGCATTGGCGAGCCCCATGGCCGCCATCTGTTCGTTGAACGACGACAGGCGTTCGGCCCGGGTCGAGGTGTCGCCGGACAGGGCGACATAGGCGATCCGCCGATGGCCCAGATCCTTCAGGTGGCGCACGCTGTCGCGTACCGCCCGGGCCGGATCGGAGCCTGCGAAGTCGGTCAGCCCGCGGCCTACGTGACGCATCGCCTGCACCAGCGGCATTCCCGCGCGCCGGATCGTCTCGAGGGTTTCGGCGCGGGTGCCCTCGGCCGGCACCAGCACGATGCCTGCTGCATCATGGGCGCGCAGCCGCCGGATCAGTTCGGCCTGACGCGCGGGCTCGTCGCGGCTACTGGCGAGCATCACGAAATAGCCGCGCTCACCCAGCGTTCGCTCGATCCCGTCGACGAATTCCGAAAAGAAGGTGTTGACGAGATTGGGAACGATCACCCCGATTGTGCGGCTGCTCTGGCCGCGCAGCCGCGCCGCGCCGATGTTCGGCACGTAGTCCAGATCGGCGATCACCGCCTCGACCCGCTGCCGCGTGGCCTCCGCCACAAGATCCGATCCGCGCACGACCAAAGACGCCGTTGCGCGCGAAACGCCAGCGGCGCGGGCCACATCCATCAGGGTGACGCGCTTGGTCTCCATCGGCCAAGCACTAGCCCCAGCCTGCCCGGGCTGCAACATGGCGCACGCACCCCGCAGCGGCCGTCGCAGCCCCGCATCCGTCACGCAATCCGGCCCGCTGGCCGGGGTCGGAGGGGCCGCAAGCGGGCAGGGCGCGACATCCTCTTCACGCTTCGCCCCGCACAGCCATGCGCGGGGCGCATGGCGGACCTGCACAGATTTCGCATATGCAGCATGAAAATTTGATCCATGTCAAAGACCTGATATTTCAGGGAAAAACTGCGACAATTTGACCAATAACCTCGCGCCTTTTGTGATTGGAACGGCCTGATGCTGCGGGTGCACAAGGCCCATATTCCGAATGACACAGATCGCAGGAGTTGAAATCATGAACGCTCTGTCTCCCAGAACCACCGAAAACGGGGTTGCCGGCAAGGGTGCCTTCGGGCGCGCGCTGTTCCGGCTCGGGATCACGGGCGAAGACCCCGGTGTGGCCTCTCAGGTCGGCGCCGAAGCCTTTTCCTGGATCCGCATCGTCTTCGGTACGGTCCTTCTCTTCGATGCCTGGACCTCGCTGACCTGGGTCCACAAGGTTGCCATGTCCCAGGCGCTCGGCCTTCCGACCAGCTCGCCGGTACTGCATCTGGTGGTGATCGCGCTGGCCTTTCTGATGCTTGCCATCGCAGTGTCCATCCTCTCCGGGCGCGGGGTCATCCCGATGAGCTGGGCCGGCGTCACCTACGCCGCATTCGTGTGGATCGTCGTCCAGCACGGCGGCGATTTCGGCAAGGACGGCACCGATCCGGGCGTGGCACTGCCCTATGTGGTGATGTTCCTCTACCTGATCGGCGTGGCACGGTTGCGCGAGGGCCGCACCATCGCCCGCAACGAGATGCTCAGCTTTGCACGCATCAGCTTCGGCATGCTGTGGGCCTATGACGCGCTGATGAAGCTGCATCCCTACTTCCTCAACAATTTCGCCGATTTCCTCTCCTCGGCCCAGAAAGATACCGCGGGCACCTGGGTGGCGGGTTACGATCACCTCTTCCTGCTGGTCACCAACGGAGTCGGCCCGCATCTCGTGGCGGTCGTCATCGCCGCGACCGAGGCCCTGATCGCGGTCAGCCTGATCAGCGGGCGCGGCCTGCGGATCATGGCGCCGGTCGGCTTCGCGCTGTCCTTCGCGATCTGGAGTACGGCCGAGACCTTCGGTGGCTTCTATGCGCATCTGATCCCGGACGCGCCGATGCAGCTGTTCGGCACGGCGAGCGTCTACATGCTGGCCTTCGTCTACGTGATGATCCTCTACAACCCGCTGGAGCTGCTGCGTGCGCGTCCCGCCGCGCAGGAGGACGACAAGGGCGTCCTCGCCGCGTGACAGCGCCCGCCTGCCACGGGTCCTGAACGAAGACATCCGCGCCCGTCCGGCGCGGATGTTTTAATTCCTGCGGCTTCATTTGATCGTGCGCCCCGCTGTGTCGCCGTACGATCCGTGCTAGAAATCGGGGAAAGCGAAAGGGATGAGAATGAAAGACAGCCCCGAACCCCTGCAGATCGACATCGTGTCGGACGTGGTATGTCCGTGGTGCGTGATCGGCTATCGCCAGCTTGCGCAGGCGCTGGAGGAAACCGGCACGGCCCATGAAATCCGCTGGCATCCGTTCGAGCTCAATCACGACATGCCGGCCGAGGGGCAGAACCTGGCCGAACATATCGCACAGAAATACGGCTCCACCCCCGAGCAATCGGCTCAGGCGCGCGAACGCATCACCGAGCTGGGGCGCGAGGTCGGTTTCGACTTTCGCTATGACGCGGCGATGCGGATGTACAATACCTTCGACGCGCATCAGCTTCTGCACTGGGCCGATGCACAGGGGCGCAAGCATGCGCTCGAGATGGCGCTGTTTCGCGCCTATTTCACCGAACACGCCGATCTCTCGGATCGCGAAGTCCTGACCGGGATCGCCGGGGGCGCGGGGCTCGACCCTGCCGAGGCGCGCGCCGTGCTCGAGGATCAACGCCATGCCGAGGAGGTGCGCGAGGCCGAAAGCTTCTGGATCGGGCAAGGCATTCGCGGGGTTCCCGCGGTGATCTTCAACCGCCGGCATCTGGTGTCCGGCGCCCAGGGGGTGGAGAATTACACGCGCATTCTCGAACAGCTGGCGGCGATGGACGCCTGACGCGGTCCACGGAGGGCCGCCCGCCGCTTGCCCGTCGGTGCGCCGGTGTAGGCATTCGGGGGGGCTTCGCGCATCAATGCCTCGGGGTTTGCGGGCCAGAGTTCACTTCTGGTGGGATACATCCCGTCATGATCGACGCGATCCCTCTCGAGGCGCGCCGCTCGGCGACCGGCTTGCGGCCGAAAATGGGGGCGTGGCCGCCTGATCGGCAAAACGAAGGACGGCATGAACACCAAGCTGCACGCTGCCGCCGATGCCAAGGACCGCCCAATCCGCTTCTTCATGGCCGTGGCCGGGTCCGTGACGACGCGGGCGCGATCGCGCCGCCGGGCGGCCCGCCATCGGCGGAGCGGCTTCCGGCCTGCCGGGGCTGTGACGCGGAACGGTTCCGGGGAGCCATGCACAAGCAAAGAGATCAAGCCCTGCGCCGCGCACAGGAAATCCCCTGGAAAGTAAAGTCCATCAGGCGCGACAAGCGCCGCTATAGGCCGCAATTGACGGCATAAGAGCATCGAGGTCATGTTCGACCCGCTGAGGGGCCGGCGGCATGTGACAGGCTGCTACGGGAGATGCCACAGGGTTATTCCGTTCGCTGTCGCGCTTGCCGCGACCGTCATGCTTCGGCTGTGAATCGTGGCCCTAGGCAAATGCCGCGCGCCGCTCTATCCTGCATCCAAGCCACCAGCAGGGCGGCGGGACGGCGCGAGCAGATGCGAAGGGCAGTGAAATTTGCGACGAGACTTGCCGCGGGATTGATCCTTGCCGCGACAGTGGCGTCTTGTGGGCCGCCCAGGTTCAAGACCTATGACGGCCCTGCGGTCACCCAGGTACTGGTCGTCAAATCGCAGCGCCGCATCTATGCGATGCACGATACCACCGTGCTGGCCGATTATCCGATTTCACTGGGCTTCGCGCCCGACGGACCGAAACAGTTCTACGGCGACGGCAAGACCCCCGAAGGGCGCTACACCATCGACCGGCGGCTGGTCGGCGGCGGCTATTTCCTGGGGCTCGGGATCTCATATCCCAATGCCCGCGACACCGCTGCCGCCGAAGCCGCCGGCCGCGACCCGGG
This sequence comes from Acidimangrovimonas sp., assembly GCA_030147905.1. The sequence continues at coordinate 211 of JASBUM010000107.1, read as the reverse complement.
CGGCGATATCTTCATTCACGGCCAGGCCGGCTGGTTCACCCGCAAGGGCGATTGGACCGCGGGCTGCATCGCGGTCTCCGATAGGGCGATATCCGATCTTTACGCGATGGTACCCGATGGCACCCCGATCGTGATCGAACCCTGAGGGGGTGCCGAAATGGTCGCGGACGCGGCGGTCGACGAAGGAGAGCGATCTGAACCGGCTGCGACG
>JASBUM010000106.1 GCA_030147905.1 Acidimangrovimonas sp. | reverse complement strand
AAGAGGCGGCCCTTCATGACCATCCAGACGCGGCCGTGGCGGTCGGTTCTGTATATTCCGGGGTCCAAGCCGCGGGCGCTGGAAAAGGCGCGCGTGCTTGCCGCGGATGCGATCATCTTCGATCTGGAGGACGCGGTGGTGCCGGCAGAAAAGGCTGCGGCGCGCGCAACGCTTGCCGCGGTGCTGCGGGCCGCCGATTACGGTTCCCGGGCGCGGATTGTCCGGGTCAATGCGCTGGACACGCCATGGGGGCGGGATGACCTGGCGGCACTGTCCGATCTGACGGTGGAGGGCGTCCTGCTGCCCAAGGTGGCCGCGCCGGCCGATCTGGATCCGCTGGCCGAAGCGCTGCCAGGCAGGGCGCTGTGGGCGATGTTGGAAACTCCGGGCGGCGTCCTTCAGGCCGCGGCGATCGCAGCGCATCCGCAACTTGCCGGCATGGTGATGGGCACCAACGATCTGGCCAAGGATCTGGGCTGCGCCATGGTCGCGGGGCGTGGGCCACTGGTGACGGCGCTTCAACACTGCCTGCTGGCCGCGCGCGCGGCGGGACGGATCTGCATCGATGGTGTCTACAACGCCTTTCGCGACGCCGAAGGTCTGGCTGCGGAATGCCTTCAGGGCCGCGAGATGGGCTTTGACGGAAAATCCCTGATCCATCCCGACCAGATCCAGACCGCCAACCAGGTCTTCGCGCCCGGCCCCGAAGAGCTTGAGCATGCGCGCGCACAGATCGCCGCGTTCGAGACCGCCGCCGAACAGGGGCAGGGGGTCGCGGTGCTCGACGGGCGCATCGTCGAGAACCTTCACGTCGCGCAGGCACGCAAGCTGATCGCCCGCGCCGCCGCCATTGAAACGCACGGCAAGGATGAGACCCAGCCATGACCTATCTGATTTCCGGCATCGCCCTTTGGTATCTGGCGCATCTGTTCAAGCGTCTGGCGCCCTGCATGCGCGCGGCCATGGGCACGGCGGGGCGCGCTGCGGTGGCGCTTGCGCTGACGGCGGCGACGGTGCTGATGGTGGTGGGATACCGCGCGGTTCCGGCCGCGTCGAACTTGGTGACCATTCCCGGCAACGGCCATCTCAACAACCTGCTGATGATGATCGCTGTGATCGTCTTCGGCGCGGGCATGTCGAAGGGCGTGCTCTGGACCAGGATCCGTCATCCGATGCTGTGGGGCGTACTGCTTTGGTCGCTCGCCCACCTGCTTGTGCATAACGACGTGGCCTCGATCGTGCTGTTCGGTGGCCTGGGCCTGTGGGCGGTGGTCGAGATGGCGGTGATCAATGCCGCCGGGCCTTGGCTGCGGCCGGCCTCGGGCGGGTGGAAGCGTGATGCCGTGCTGATCGTCATCGCGCTGGTGATGTACGCGATCATCGTGGCGATCCATGTCGCCCTTGGCCTCCATCCCGATACGGGGACGATCTACGGATGAAGCCCTACCGTTTCCGGAGTGCCGATGACGTCTTGGCCTTCTGCCACAAGATCACGGCCGCGCTGAACAAGGGGCGGGCGCTGCGCGGCAGCCCCAGCTATGCCCATGACGCCGCCCACGGGGCGCTGCGCTGCGGCCAGGCCTTGGCGAAGGAGGCGCCGGGCACCTACACCGCCGAGACCATGTTGGAAACGTTCTGATGAAGGCGAACCCCGGCCGTTTCTTCGAGGATTACCGGCCGGGCGAGGTCATACGCCATGCGGTACCGCGCACTGTCTCGGGCGGCGAGCGCGCACTTTACCACGCGCTCTATCCGGCGCGTGGGGCGCTTTATTCCTCGGATGAATTCGCAAGGGCCTGCGGGCTGCCGGGCTCGCCCATCGACGATCTGGCGGCCTTCCATCTGGTCTTTGGAAAATCAGTGCCCGACATCAGCCTGAACGCCGTGGCCAACCTCGGCTATGCCGAGGGCCGCTGGCTGGCGCCGGTCTGGCCCGGCGATACCTTGGCCGCCCAATCCGAGGTGATCGGGCTGAAGCAGAACTCGAACGGCAAATCGGGCGTCGTCTGGGTGCGCACCACCGGCACCAACCAGCATGGACGCAAGGTACTCGAATATGTCCGCTGGGTGATGGTGCGGCGCCGCGCGCCGGCCGAGGTCGACAGCCCCGAGCCGGTGGTGCCGAAACTGGCCGAGGCGGTGACACCGGCACAACTGGTGATCCCCGAGGGGCTGCATTTCGACCGCTACGACACGGCGCTGGCCGGGGCGCCGCACCTGTGGGGCGATTACCGGATCGGCGAGCGGATCGACCATGTCGACGGTGTCACCGTCGAAGAGGCCGAACATATGCTGGCCACCCGGCTGTGGCAGAACACCGCCAAGGTCCATTTCGACGCGACCCAGCGCCCCGACGGCCGGCGGCTGATCTATGGCGGCCATGTCATCAGCCTGGCGCGGGCGCTGTCGTT
>JASBUM010000088.1 GCA_030147905.1 Acidimangrovimonas sp. | reverse complement strand
GACCAGGATCACCCGCTTGCCGCGGATCAGCGCGCGGTTGACGTTGAGCTTGAGCCGCACGCCCATGTTGCGGATCTGTTCGGTCGGCTCGATGAAGGTGCGGCCCATGTACTGGTTGCGGATGATCCCCATGCCGTAGGGAATGCCGCTTTCGGCGGCATAGCCGATCGCGGCGGGGGTGCCGCTGTCGGGGACCGGACAGACGATATCGGCCTCGACCGGGGCCTCGCGCGCCAGCTCCACGCCGATCTGGCGGCGCGTCTCGTAGACCGACCGCCCGCCGAGGATCGAGTCGGGGCGCGAGAAATAGACATGTTCGAAGATGCAAAAGCGCGACTGCGACGGGCCGAAGGGGCGGAAGCTCTCGATGCCGCTGCCGTCGATCACCACCATCTCGCCGGGCTCGATCTCGCGGATGAAGGTGGCGCCGATGATGTCGAGCGCGCAGGTCTCGGACGCCAGGCACCAGCCCTCGCCGATCCGGCCCAGCACCAGCGGGCGTACACCGAGCGCGTCGCGCACCCCGATCAGCTTCGAGCGTGTCATGGCGACGATCGAGAAGGCACCCTCCACCCGGCGCAGCGCGTCCTTCATCCGCTCGGGGATGTTGCGCTGGATCGAGCGCGCCATCAGGTGGATGATGCATTCGCTGTCCGAGGTCGACTGGAAGATGGATCCGCGCTCGATCAGCTCGCGCCGCAGGCTGGCGGCATTGGTGATGTTGCCGTTGTGGGCGACCGCGCAGCCGCCCATCGAGAATTCGCCGAAGAAGGGCTGGACGTCGCGGATGGCCGCCGCGCCCTTGGAACCGGCGGTCGAGTAGCGCACATGTCCGATGCCGATGGCGCCGGGCAGGCTGGCGATGATGTCGGGCTTGGTGAAGTTGTCGCGGACATAGCCGAAGCGGCGGGCGGAGTTGAAGCCGGTGTCGGGATCGTGGGTGACGATGCCGCCGGCCTCCTGTCCGCGATGCTGCAGCGCATGCATGCCAAGGGCAATGAAGCTGGCCGCGTCGGCCACGCCGATCACGCCGAAGACGCCGCATTCCTCGTGCAGCTTGTCGTCGTCGCGCTGATCGAACGGATGAAGGGGCAATGAGTGCATCGCGGCCGGGCCTCCGAATCCAGATGCCATTATTCGCCCTTCATCTAATGTCTCGAACGCGCCATGTCACGCCGGTAGCGGAAATGCATGGCCGGATATCATCAATTTCCGGTGCTGCCGCCGGCGCTGCCGCCACCGGCGGGGGCCGCGGCGGGCGTGGCGGGTGCGGATGGCACCGACAGCGAGCCGGTGCCGGCCGCGGCGCTTTGGCCGGGGGCTGCGGTGCTGCCGTCGGCGGCGGCGCCGCAATTGCCGGCCAGCGCCTCATAGCGTTTCACGACCCAGCCGGTCGCGTCCTGCGGCACCGCCTTGACCAGAGCCGCCTCGACCGGGGCGAAAGCGGTGATCGATCGGCTCTGCGCGACCATGGCGATGGTCTCGTTGGCCATCGTGCTCTGGTAGGCGATGAAGGCCACGGCCACGAGGATCACCCCGCGCGCGGCCCCGAAGAGAAAGCCAAGGCCCTGATCGACCCCGCCCAGCGCCGAGCGGTGGATCAACGAGGACAGGAGCGGCGTGAAGAAGCCCATGGCGATCAGCGCCAGCGCGAAGACCGCCGAGAAGGCGGCGACGATCGACAGTTCGCAGCTGCCCTTGAGCATGTTGCCGACAAGCGGGATCTCGCGCACCAGCGGCTCGGCCTGGGGGGCGAAGGCATAGGCCACGATCGCCGCAACGACCCAGCCGGCGATGGCCATCATCTCGCGGACCAGACCGCGCGAATAGGCCAGTATCGCCGACAGCAGGATGACCGCCGCAACCACGCCGTCGATGATGGTGAAGCCCTGCATGCCCGTCTCTCCTCGCCTGTGCGGCCCTTGCCCGGGGTGTCCGCGGCCTATCCGTTACCGAACATTGCTTCCACGAAGTCGGCAAGATCGGCCTTCTGCCGAACCTGCATGCCCTCCACGCCGGCGAATTTGCTGCGCGCCGGTGCAACCGCAGTGGTGAAACCAAGTTTTTGCGCTTCTTTCAACCTGTTTTCGGTTTGCCCCACGGGCCGCAGCGCACCCGAGAGCGAGATTTCTCCGAAAACCACCATGTCGGCGGGCAGGGCATGATCGTCGCGCGCCGATACCAGCGCCGCGGCCAGCGCCAGATCGGCGGCGGGTTCCATCACCCGCATGCCGCCCGCGACATTGACGAAGATGTCCTGTCCGGCGAAGGAAACCGCGCAGCGCGCCTCGAGCACCGCAAGGATCGTCGACAGACGGCCCGCGTCGAGGCCGACGACCGTGCGGCGCGGCGTGCCGAGGCTCGACGGCGCGACAAGGGCCTGGATCTCGGTCAGAACCGGGCGGGTGCCCTCGATTCCTGCGAAAACCGCCGATCCGGCCACCGCCTGGCCCCGCTCGGACAGAAACAGCGCCGACGGGTTGGTGACCTGTGCGAGCCCCGCGCCGGTCATCTCGAAGACGCCGATTTCGTCGGCGGCGCCGAAGCGGTTCTTGACCGCCCGCAGGATGCGGAACTGATGGCCGCGCTCGCCCTCGAAATACAGCACCGTGTCCACCATGTGCTCCACCACCCGCGGCCCGGCGATCTGCCCCTCCTTGGTGACATGGCCGACGAGGATCACGGCGGTGCCGCGGCGCTTGGCGAAACTCACCAATTCGTGACAGGAGGCGCGCAGCTGGGCGACGGATCCCGGCGCGCTCTCGACATTGTCGGCCCAGAGGGTCTGGATCGAATCGATCACCGCCAGATCCGGCGGCTCCGCCTGAAGCGTGGTCAGGATGTCGCGCAGATTGGTTTCGGTCCCCAGCATCACCGGCGCGTCCGACAGCCCCAGCCGCGCGGCGCGCAGCCGCACCTGGTCGGCCGCCTCCTCGCCCGAGATATAGGCCACCCGACGGCCCGCGCGCGCCAGTTGCGCCGCCGCCTGCAACAGCAGGGTGGACTTGCCGATGCCGGGATCACCCCCCACCAGGATGGCCGAGCCGGGCACCAGCCCGCCACCCAGCGCGCGGTCGAATTCCTCCATCCCGGCGACGTGGCGCGGCGGCGGCGGTCCGGCACTGGCCAGATCGCCCAGCGCGATCTTGCGCCCGCGCGCCTTGCCGAGGCTGCGCGCGGGCGGGCCCGAAGATAGCGGCGCCTCCTCGACGATGGCGTTCCATGCGCCGCAGGAATCGCAACGCCCGGCCCATTTGCCGTGGACGGCGCCGCAGGCGGTGCAGGTGAAGGCGGTCGCGGTCTTGGCCATGGCCCTTCCTGCCCGAGCGGAGCGCCGGGATCAAGCCGATGCGCATCCGCGCCCCATTCGCGTCCTGCGAAGCGGGCGGTGCGGCGTTCGTGCAAGTAACCTCTATCACGCGTCTCGCGGCATGTATCGCGTCGCGTAGTCGCGCGATAGCGGACATGCGGCGCGGACATGCGGTGCGGACAGACGGTGCGTTCTAGCGCAGGCTCTCGATCGGGCCTTCGGCGCGGCCGTGGATGAACTGGTCAAGATAGGGATCGCCCGAATCGTCCATCTGCGCCACCGGCCCGGTCCATCGGATCTTGCCGCCGTGCAGCATCGCGACC
>JASBUM010000085.1 GCA_030147905.1 Acidimangrovimonas sp. | reverse complement strand
CGGGCATGGAGGTGTGGCGCTTTACCGGCGGCAGCCATCTTGCCGTACCGACGCCCGACGAACCCGAGGATGCGCGGCCGCATCGGCGGCTGTCCTCCTTCGCGGAATTCTTCGCGTTGCGGCCGGAGCTTGCGCAGCCAGTAGACGGAGCCAAGCCATGAGCCGCCAGGCCGAGAACGACGCACCGCTCGACGAAGCCGCCCGCGCCGGCTGGCTCTATTACGTCGCCGGCATGACCCAGGACCAGATCGCCCGCACCATGGGCATTTCGCGTCAGCGTGCCCAGCGGCTGGTGTCGCGCGCGGTTTCCGAACGGCTGATCCACGTCCGGCTGGACCATCCGCTGACCGGCTGCCTTGAGCTGGAACGCGAACTGGCCGCGCGGTTCGATCTGGCGACCTGCCGCGTCGCGCCCTCGCTCGGCCCGGGCGCGGACCCGCTGCGCGCCATCGCGCCGGTGGCGGCCGGCGAGATGGAGCGGGTACTGCGCAGCGCCGAGCCGCTGGTAATCGCGCTTGGCACCGGCCGGGCACTGCGCGCCACGGTCGAGGAAATGGCACCGATGGATGCGCCGCAGCACCGGCTGGTGTCGCTGATCGGCAATATCGCGCCCGACGGCTCGGCCTCGTTCTTCGATGTCATCATGCGGATCGCCGACAAGGTGCGGGCGCCGCATTACCCGATGCCGGTGCCCGTGGTCTCCGAAAGCGCGGAGCACAGCGCGATGTTCCACGCCCTGCCCCCCATCCGCCGGGTGACGGCGCTGGCGCGCGCCGCCGATGTCTGTTTCGTCGGTGTCGGGCAGCTCGCCGAGGGCGCACCGCTTCTGCAGGACGGCTTCGTCACCGGGGACGAACTGCAGGATATGCGCGCGCTCGGCGCCGTGGGCGAGATCGCCGGCTGGGTCTATGATTCGGCGGGTCGCTATCTGGAACTGGGCATCAACCTGCGTGTCGGCGGCGTGCGCGTCGACCCCGGCCGCACCAAAAGCGTGATCGGCATCGCCGGCGGCCGGGTCAAGCATGCCGCGCTGCTCGCCGCGCTTCGCGGCAGGATCATCAACGGCTTGGTCACCGACGAGGACAGCGCGCGGGCGCTGCTTGCTGCATCGCAGCGATGAATTTTCGGGCAGGTTAAGATCTGCGCTGTTGACTTTCGCTTGCGCATTTATGAGCATATGCTCACGCAACGATCATATGCTCAGTCGAGCATGTCATACGATTGGGAGGACAAGATGAAATCGACGCTTCGTGCGCTGTTTGGCGCATGCGCGGTCGCGGCGCTGGCCACCGCGGCATCGGCCGAGACGACGATCACCGTCGCCACGGTCAACAACGGCGACATGATCCGGATGCAGAAGCTGATGCCGGACTTCTACGCCAAGCACCCCGACATCAAGGTCAACTGGGTGACGCTGGAAGAGAACGTCCTGCGCCAGAAGGTCACCACCGACATCGCCACCAAGGGCGGGCAGTACGACGTGATGACCATCGGCACCTATGAAGTTCCGATCTGGGCCAAGCAGGGCTGGCTGGCGAGCCTCGACAACCTGCCGAAAAGCTACAATGCCGACGATCTGCTGCCGTCGATCCGCAAGGGGCTCAGCTACAAGGGCACGCTCTATGCCTCGCCGTTCTATGGCGAAAGCTCGTTCATCATGTATCGCAAGGATCTGATGAAGAAGGCCGGGCTGACCATGCCCGAGGATCCGACATGGTCCTTCATCCGCAAGGCCGCCGACAAGATGACCGACAAGACCAAGGGCATCTACGGCATCTGCCTGCGCGGCAAGGCCGGCTGGGGCGAGAACATGGCCTTCCTCACCGCGATGTCCAACTCCTTCGGCGCGCGCTGGTTCGACATGAAATGGAACCCGCAGTTCGACACCAAGCCCTGGCATGACACGCTGCAGTTCTACGTCGACATGATGAAGGCCGACGGCCCGCCCGGCGCCGCGAACAACGGCTTCAACGAGAATCTCGCGCTGTTCCAGCAGGGCAAGTGCGGGATGTGGATCGACGCCACCGTCGCCGCCTCCTTCGTCACCAACAAGAAGGATTCGAAGGTCGCCGACGAGGTCGGCTTCGCGCTTGCGCCGCATAAGCAGGGCGTCGCGAAAAATGGCAACTGGCTGTGGTCCTGGGCGCTGGCGATCCCGAAGGGCACCAAGAACGAGGCCGCGGCCAAGACCTTCATCGACTGGGCGACCTCGGAAAGCTACACCAAGCTGGTGGCGTCCAAGGACGGCTGGGCCAACGTGCCGCCCGGCACGCGGATCTCGCTTTACAAGAACCCCGAATATCTGAAGGCCGCGCCCTTCGCCAAGCTCACGCTCAAGAGCATGGAGATGGCCAACCCCGAGAAGCCCACGGTCAAGCCGGTGCCTTATGTCGGCGTGCAATTCGTGGCGATCCCCGAGTTCCAGGGCATCGCGACGGCGGTGGGGCAGCAATTCTCGGCCGCGCTCGCGGGTCGGATGTCGGTTGACCAGGCGCTGAAGAGCGCCCAGGCGCTGACCAAGCGCGAGATGACCAAGGCCGGCTACATCAAGTAGCCTCGGCCTCCTCCCCGCGGGGCCGGCCACCAGCGGCCGGCCCCGTACCCTTTCGCGCAAACCCGCACCGCGGCCCATATCCCCGCCGCGCCACCTTTCCCGCCCCGCCCCCGCCACCGCCCCGCGCGGCGTCGCGTGGGCCGATCGTTTCGAGGTCCGTCATGGCGACCAGACATTCCCGCCTAGCCGCGCGGCTGATGATCTCGCCGGCCGTCATCCTGCTTCTGGGCTGGATGATCGTGCCGCTGGCGATGACGGTCTATTTCTCGTTCCTGAACTACAACCTGCTGATACCGGGGCCGCATAATTTCATCGGCTTCGAGAACTACCGCTATTTCCTGACCGATCCGGCCTTCTTCACCGCATTGTGGAACACGCTTCTGCTGGTCGGTGGCGTTTTGCTCATCACCACCGTGGGCGGCGTGCTGCTGGCGCTGCTGCTCGATCAGCCGATGTGGGGCCAGGGCGTGGTGCGGGTGCTGATGATCGCGCCCTTCTTCGTCATGCCCACCGTCTCGGCGCTGGTGTGGAAGAACATGTTCATGAACCCCGTGAACGGGATCTTCGCCTGGATCGCGCACGGGCTGGGCCTGCCGGCCTTCGACTTTCTGTCGCAGGCGCCGCTTCTGTCGATCATCCTGATCGTGGCGTGGCAATGGCTGCCGTTCTCGACGCTGATCCTGCTCACCGCGCTGCAGTCGCTCGACAGCGAGCAGATGGAGGCGGCCGAGATGGACGGTGCCGGGGCGCTGGCGCGGTTTCGCCATATCACCGTGCCGCATCTGAGCCGCTCGATCACCGTGGTGATCCTGATCCAGACCATCTTCCTGCTGTCGGTCTTCGCCGAGATCCTGGTCACCACCAATGGCGGACCCGGCAATGCCTCGACCAACATCACCTATCTCGTCTATGCCCAGTCGCTTTTGCAATTCGACGTGGGCGGTGGTTCCGCCGGCGGCATCGTGGCCGTCATCCTCGCCAATATCGTCGCGATCTTCCTGATGCGGATGATCGGCAAGAACCTGGAGGCCTGATCCATGGCACGCCGCGTCTCCACCCGACGCAAGGCCGCGGTCACCGTCCTGGCATGGACGATCGCGCTGCTGATCTTCTTTCCGATCCTGTGGACGTTCCTGACCTCGTTCAAGACCGAGGGCGAGGCCGTCGCAGTGCCGCCGGTGTTCCTCGACTTCCGCTGGACGCTGGAGAATTACATCGCCGTCAACGCGCGGTCGAACTACCTGCTGCATTTCTGGAACTCGGTGGTGATCTCCTTTGGCTCCACGCTTCTGGGCGTGGTGATCGCGGTGCCGGCGGCGTGGTCGATGGCCTTCGTGCCGGGGCGGCGCACCAAGGACGTGCTGATGTGGATGCTGTCGACCAAGATGCTGCCCCCCGTCGGCGTCCTGATCCCGATCTACCTGATCTTCCGCAACACCGGCCTTCTCGATACCCGGATCGGGCTCGTGATCGTGCTGACGCTGATAAACCTGCCGATCATCGTCTGGATGCTCTACACCTATTTCAAGGAGATCCCCGGCGAGATCCTCGAGGCCGCGCGCATGGACGGGGCCAACCTGCGCGCCGAGATCATCCATGTGCTGACGCCGATGGCGGTGCCGGGGATCGTCTCGACCATCCTGCTCAACATCATCCTGGCCTGGAACGAGGCGTTCTGGACGCTCAACCTCACCGCCGCGAATGCCGCGCCGCTGACCGCGTTCATCGCCTCCTTCTCCTCGCCCGAGGGGCTGTTCTACGCCAAGCTCTCGGCCGCCTCGACCATGGCCATCGCGCCGATACTGATCCTCGGCTGGTTCAGCCAGAAACAGCTTGTCCGCGGCCTGACCTTCGGCGCCGTGAAATAGGAGAGACGCATGGGCAAGATCTGCCTGAAGAAGGTCGTCAAGCAATTCGGCGACGTCACCGTGATCCCGCCGCTGGATCTGGATATCGAGGACGGGGAATTCGTCGTTTTCGTCGGCCCCTCGGGCTGCGGCAAGTCCACGCTTTTGCGGCTGATCGCGGGGCTCGAGGACGTCAGCGCCGGCGCGATCGAGATCGACGGGCAGGACGCCACCCAGCTGCGCCCGGCGCAGCGGCGCCTTGCGATGGTGTTCCAGTCCTACGCGCTCTATCCGCATATGAGCGTGCGCAGGAACATCGCCTTTCCGCTGAAGATGGCCGGGCTCGACACGGCCGAGCGCGACCGGCGGGTGGAGGCGGCGGCGAAGGTGCTGAACCTGACCGACTATCTCGAGCGCAAGCCGGGCCAATTGTCGGGCGGGCAGCGGCAGCGGGTGGCGATCGGCCGCGCGATCGTCCGCGAGCCGGCGGCGTTTCTCTTCGACGAGCCGCTGTCGAACCTCGACGCCGCGCTGCGGGTGGGCATGCGGCTGGAGATCACCGAGCTGCACCAGCGGCTGAAGACGACGATGATCTACGTCACCCACGACCAGGTCGAGGCGATGACCATGGCCGACAAGATCGTGGTGCTGCAGGCCGGCCGGATCGAGCAGGTGGGTTCCCCGATGGATCTCTACCGCAGCCCGGCCAATCTGTTCGTCGCAGGCTTCATCGGCAGTCCGCGGATGAATTTCCTTGAAGGCGACGAGGCCGCGCGCCGCAACGCCGCCACCATCGGCATCCGTCCCGAACATCTGACACTGTCGCCCGAGTCCGGCGCCTGGCCCGGCACGGTGGGCGTGGCCGAACATCTCGGCTCGGACACGTTCGTTCATGTCGCGCTCGGGGATGAGATGGGCACGATGACGGTGCGCATCGACGGCGAGATGCCGGTCAGGCACGGCGACCGCGTCTTCCTCACCCCGATCGAGGAGCGCATCCACCGCTTCGACCTGCAGGGCATCCGGCTATGAGGCTCGCGGGCAGGACCGCGCTCGTCACCGGGGCGGCGCGCGGCATCGGGCGGGCCTTCGCCGAGGCCTATGTGCGCGAGGGCGCGAGGGTCGCGATCGGCGACATCGACATCGAGCGCGCCCGCCGTACCGCCGCCGAGATCGGCCCGGCATGCGTGGCCGTCGCGATGGACGTGACCGATCAGGCAAGCATCGACGCGGCGGTGGCCGAGACCGTCGGCGCGCTGGGTCACATCGACATCCTTGTCAACAATGCCGCGATCTTCACCGCCGCGCCGCTGGTCGAGATCACCCGCGCCGATTACGAGCGGACATTCGCGATCAACGTCACAGGTACGCTCTTCACCATGCAGGCGGTGGCGCGCCACATGATCGCGCGCGGGCGGGGCGGCAAGATCATCAACATGGCCAGCCAGGCCGGCCGGCGGGGGGAGCCTCTGGTCGGGGTCTATTGCGCCACCAAGGCGGCGGTCATCAGCCTGACGCAGTCGGCGGGGCTGAACCTCATCGCCCATGGCATCAACGTCAACGCGATCGCGCCCGGCGTGGTGGATGGCGAGCATTGGGACGGGGTCGATGCCTTCTTCGCGAAATACGAGGGCAAGGCGCCCGGCCAGAAAAAGCGCGAGGTCGGCGCGGCCGTGCCCTTCGGCCGGATGGGAACGGCGGAGGATCTGTGCGGCATGGCCATCTTCCTTGCCACCCCCGAGGCCGATTACATCGTCGCCCAGTGCTACAACGTCGACGGCGGCCAGTGGATGAGCTGACCATGCCGCACGCCTCCCGTCCGATCCGGCCGCCGCGCCCCCTCCTTCCATCACCGCCCCGCGGCACGCGCCGCGCCGCGGCGTGATCTGCACCGCGCCAGAATTCGAAAGGCAGCCCCATGATAAGATTGTCGAACCCTGCGCTGCGGGATCTGCCCGGGGGAATCGCCCGCCCCGCCTACGACCGGGCCCGCCTTACGCCCGGCATCGTCCATATCGGCATCGGGAACTTCCATCGCGCGCATCAGGCGGTCTATCTCGACGACCTGTTCAACGCCGGCCAGAGCCATGACTGGGCGCTGATCGGTGCAGGCGTGATGGCGGGCGACGCGCGCATGCGCAGTGCCCTGACCGCGCAGGACTGCCTGAGCACGGTGATAGAGCTGGATCCCGAGGGTGACCGCGCCCGCGTCATCGGCGCGATGGCCGATTTCGTCGCCGTGGCGCCCGACAACGGGCCGCTGATCGCCGCCATGGCCCGGCCCGAGATCCGCATCGTATCGCTGACCGTGACCGAGGGGGGCTATTTCGTCGACCCCGCCACCGGCGTCTTCAACCCCGAGGATCCGCGCATCATCGCCGATGCGCGCGCAGGCTTCGCAGGCGCCGCGGACAGCGGGACGGGCGGCGGGACGGGCGGCGGCCCGGCCACCGCCTTCGGCGCCATCGTGGCGGCGCTGGCGGCGCGGCGCGCGGCCGGGATCGCGCCCTTCACCGTGATGTCGTGCGACAACCTGCCGGGCAATGGCGGCGTCACCCGCGACGCGGTGGTGGGCCTTGCGCGGCTTGCCGATCCGGGGCTTGCCGGCTGGATCGAGGACAACGTGGCCTTCCCCAACGCGATGGTCGACCGGATCACCCCCGCCACCGGCCCGCGCGAGATCGCCCTTGCCGAAAGCTTCGGCATCGTCGATGCCGCGCCGGTCACATGCGAGCCCTTCCGCCAATGGGTGGTCGAGGACCACTTCCCCGCCGGTCGGCCGGCGCTGGAATCCGTGGGGGTGACCTTCACCGATCATGTCCATCTCTTCGAGGCGATGAAGATCCGCATCCTCAACGGCGGCCATGCGATCATCGCCTATGCCGGCGGGCTCTCGGATCTGGAATTCGCCGATCAGGCGATGGCGGACGGGCAGATCCGCGCCTTCCTGCACAAGATCGAGACCGAGGAGATCATCCCCCATGTCGCGCCGGTGCCGGATACCGACCTGCGGGATTATCTCGCCCGGACCGAGGAACGCTTCGCCAATCCGCGCATCGGCGACACGATCCGGCGGCTGTGTCTGGACGGCTCCAACCGGCAGCCGAAATTCATCCTGCCGTCACTGCGCGACAATCTCGCGCGCGGGCATGTGCCGGCGGGGCTGATCCTCGAATCCGCGCTCTGGTGCCGCTATTGCGCGGGCACCACCGACAGCGGCGCGGTGATCGCGCCCAACGATCCGAACTGGGACCGGCTTCAGGCCGCCGCCCAGGCGGCGCGCACGCGTCCCGCGGCCTGGCTGGAGATGGCCGAGATCTATGGCGAGACCGGGCGCGACCCGCGCGTGCAGGCGGCTTTCGCCGCGGCACTGTCGGCGCTCTGGGCGCGCGGCAGCCGGGCGGTGATCGCCGATTACCTCGCCGGGCGCCCGCTTTGAGCGGAGGCCCTGGGGCGGCGCGCGCACGCGGGCCACACGCACAGAGGCCACACGCGCGGGCCTGATGCGGGGGGCCTGATGCGGCGGGCCTGCCGCCCTGTGGGCGCCCCGCGCCCCGCCGCGCGCCGCTTGGCCTCTCGCTTCGGCCTCTCTCCTCGGCCTCATTCGCCGGCCGCCGCGTCAGGCCGGCAGAAGCCCCAGCGCCCACAGCCACAGCCCCGCCGCGATCATCGACACCAGCGTGATCGGCACCCCGCTGCGGGCGTGATCGCGGAAAGTCAGGCGCACCCCTGCCCCGGCGGCACGTTCGGCGGTGATGAGATTGGCGAGGCTGCCGACCAGAAGCAGGTTTCCCGCCAGCGTCGACAGGATCGCAAGCGCGGTCAGCGTGCCGGTCGAAAGCCCCGGCCATGCGGCAAGCAGCAAGATCACCGCAGGCACGTTGCCGATCGTGTTGCTGCTGACCAGCGTGAAGGGCACCAGAACCCCTCCCCGGCCCGGCGTCAGCCCCGCCGCAGCCAGAGCCTGAACCGCCGCCGCGGGCAGGCCGGTGGCGGCAAAGGCCGCGTTGATGACGAAGAGCCCGGCAAAGAGGATCAGCAGCGGCACGTCGATCTCGCCCAGTATCACGCGGCTGGGGGTGCGGCGGCTGACGATGAGCGCCGCGGCGGCGACCAGCGCCACCATCTCGCGCGACATCGGCGTGGCGAAGAGAACCAGCATCGCCCCGAGACCCGCGACCGGTACCAGCGCCCCGCCGGCGCCGGATCGGCCGGCGCCCCGAAGAGCCCCGGCCGCGCCCGCCTTCGCAGCACCCGTCCCGGCCGCCACCGCCCCGCGAGTTTCGGTATGCGTCACCCCGGCGCCGGGTCCGCGGATCGCGCCGCTTCCCCACAGGCTGCGGCGCCAGATCCATGCCACGCACAGAAAGACGGCCGCCAGCGCCGCCAGCGCGGGCGGCGCCGCCACCGCCGCATAGCGCCAGAAATCAAGCCCGCCCGCCTGCCCGATCAGGATGTTCTGCGGATTGCCTATCAGCGTCGCGGCAGAGCCTGCGTTGCTGGCCGCCGCCAGCGCCAGAAGATAGGGCCGCGGGTCGCGACCCCGCTCCGTCAGGCTGATGCAGAGGATGGGCGTCATCGCGAAGACGACGATATCGTTGATCAGCAGGGCCGAAAGGATCCCCCCCGCCGCGACGGTCAGCGCCAGCAGGAGGGCCGGCCGCTCTGCCCGCGCGGCCAGCCATGCCGCGGCCCCGTCGTAGATCCCGGCGGCACGGAACCGGCCCGACACGATCATCAGCCCCGCCATCAGCAGCAGGGTCGGAAAGTGCACCGCCGATCCCGCCGCAGCCGGCGATAGCGCGCCGCTCGCGACCATTGTCACCGCGACGGCAAGTGCGATCCCCGCCCGGTCGAGCCGAAGCCCCGGCAGCCGCCCCGCCGCCATTCCCAGATAGGTGAGCGCGAAAAGACCGGTGACGATCAGATCCATCGGTGCACGTCCAGGATGGCCGTTTTCCGGGACGGGCCGGTGCGGCGGAATGCAGGGAACCGGGACCCGCCGCCCGTCGTCGCGCCGCCCCCGGGATGGCAAGGCGCAACGGACCGCACGGCCGGACCCGCGCGCGACGCTAGCAGTTGCTCTCCCGCCCTTCCACAGCAATCGCATGCGGTGTGCAGGCTTTCGCCGCCGGCGAGGGCGCGACGACCGATGCGCGCACCCGCTCGACGCCGGCCGCAGCCTTGCGAAGGCGGGCCTTACGAAATCGTAAGACCGGCGCAAAGCGCGGGTAAGTCCGCCCCCCCATCTTCGAATGACAGGCGCCAAAGGGCGCACAACCGGAAAAGAGGTGCTAGAATGAAAAGGATGTTCGTCATCACCGCGGTCACGGCGGCGGGACTTGCGCTGGCGGGGCTCGCGCAGGCCTCC
>JASBUM010000052.1 GCA_030147905.1 Acidimangrovimonas sp. | reverse complement strand
CTCCCGGCAGGTTGCGGCCATGGGGTTGGAGAAACAGGGAATCCGCTGGAAGATGGCGGGTCAGGGACAGGATCAGAAGGATGCCCAGGCATTCCTGTCCAAGGCATTCGGCGCGGCCATGTTCCTGATCTTCGTGGTGCTCCTGGCTCAGTTCAATCGCTTCACCTCGGTCGCGCTGGTGCTTTCGGCGGTGGTGATGTCGACGATCGGCGTCTTCCTCGGGCTTTTGATCATGGGCCAGCCCTTCTCGGTGGTGATGACCGGG
This sequence comes from Acidimangrovimonas sp., assembly GCA_030147905.1. The sequence goes on along the minus strand of JASBUM010000052.1, from coordinate 7,808 downwards.
ATCGGGGTGATCGCGCTTGCCGGCGTGGTGGTGAACAACAACATCGTGCTTATCGACACGTTCGACAAGTTGCGCGCCGAGGGCATGCCGAAGGTCGAGGCGATCCTCGAGACCTGCTACGAGCGCGCCCGCCCGGTCGTTCTGACGGCGGTGACGGCCATTCTCGGCGTGTTGCCGATCGCGTTCGGCTACAATCTCGAACTGCTGAACCACGAAACCACGCAGGGCGCGCCATCGACGCAATGGTGGATCGCGCTTTCCTCGGCGATCGTCTTCGGTCTTGCTTTCGCGACGATCCTCACGCTGGTGGTCACGCCCTCGCTCCTGATGCTGGTGACCCGCGACGGGCCGCGCCCGCGGCGGCGCTGGTTCGGCCTGCGCCGCGCGAAGGCGGATCCGGCGGTGCGCGGCGGAGACGCTGCGCCGGCCGCAGACGCCGCACCGCCGCACGACAACGACATGCGGTGATGGCGCAGGGTCAACGGCGGGCATTCGGGGATAAGAAGATCCGCCGTGCTCCGGGTCCCGGCTCGGGTCCTGGGGGCTGTGTCACGTCGCGCCGGGCAGATGGATGGGGCACCGCATGTCCCGGGCGCTGACGGGGCCGCGCGCGTAAGCATCCGCGAGCATCTCTGCGTCTGCGGTTGGCGGTCAGCGGGCGCCACCGCTTTTCAGGGGCGTGTCGCGTTCGGGCTGCACGGTCGGCGGCAGGGCCGTCGCCGCGCGCGTGGCCGGGCGCAACGCCATCTGCCCCCAGTCGGCCAGGACCGATTCGTGCAGGAGCTGGATCGGCGGTGGCGCGCGTTCGCTGTCGCTTTGCACAAGCCACCCGCTGCCCGGACGCGCGGTCCAGTTGACAAGAAGCGGCGCGGCCAGCATTGGCAGGCAGACGGGCAGCAGCCACAAGATGAGATCCGGGGCGAAAGCGGCCGCGGCAAGAAGCCCCAGCCCCCCCGCCACCACGATCCAGCGCGAGGCCATCCAGGCGTCGGCAAGCGGCACCTGGCCGTCGCCACGGGTGTTGGGCGGCCAGCCGCCGTCGCGGCGCAGCAGCACCTGCAGCACCGATCGCGTGGTGAACATCAGCATCAGCGGCGCGATCAGGCTCGACAGTGCCAGTTCCCACAAGGTGGACAGGATCACCCGCGTCGCCCCGCCGAAGGCGCGCGCCCGCCCGCTGGCAATCGCCTGCAAGGCGATAGCCAGCTTGGGCAGCAGCAACAGGCCGAAGACACCGAAGGCCAGTCCCATTGCCTTCGCGGTCTCGTTCGACGGGAAGACCGGGAAAAGAAGATAGGGCTGCGGGAAGTAGTCGGGCGGCGGCACGAAGAAGGGCGCGGCGATCGAGGCCAGGATGAACGCCAGCCACAGCAGCGGCGCGACATAGGAAAGGATGCCCTGCAAGAAGACGAACCGGCTCCAGGGGCGCAGGCCCGGCGCACCCAGGAGCCGTGCATGTTGCAGGTTCCCCTGGCACCAGCGCCGGTCCCGCTTGGCGAAGTCGATGATGTTGTCGGGCCCCTCCTCGTAGGAGCCGCGAAGATCCGGATCGAGCCGCACCCACCAGCCCGCCCGCGCCAACAGCGCCGCCTCGACGTAATCGTGGCTCAGGACATGGCCGCCGAAGGGGGGGCGGCCCGACAGCGTCGGCATCGCACAGCTTGCGGCGAAGGCGCGCGTGCGGATCAGCGCGTTGTGGCCCCAGAAGGGGCCGGTTCGCCCCTGCATCATCGCAAGCCCGCGCGCGTAGACCGGCGAGAAGAGCGCGGCCGAGAATTGCTGGGCGCGGCCGAAACGGGTGCGTGCACCGATCACCTGCGGCAGGGTTTGCAGCAGCCCGAGATCGGGTGCGGCCTCCATCCGGCGGACCATCTCGACGATCGTCGCCCCCTCCATCAGGCTGTCGGCATCGAGGACAAGCAGATACTCGTAGGCCGCGCCCGAGCGGGTGATGAATTCGGCGATGTTCCCCGCCTTTCGGCCGATATTGTCGGCCCGGCGGCGATACCACACACGATGCGCGGGGCCGAGATAACGCTGCAGCGCGGCAAAGCGCTGCTCCTCCTCGGCGGCGATGGCGGCGTTGCGGGTGTCCGAAAGCAGCGCGATATCGAAGGCTGCGGCCTGTCCCTCCGCCGCGAGCGATCGCGCCATGGCGGCGGCGCGGGCGAAGGTGGTTGCCGGATCCTCGTTGTAGATCGGGATCAGGATCGCGGTGCGCGGGCGCAGCGGGGTGCCGCCGTCGGCGTCGGACGGGCGCCAGGCATCGTGCCAGGCAAGGCCCCACAGCCCCTGCACCGCGCCCCATGCCAGCCAGAAGGTGGTGCCGAAGATCAGGCCGCTGCGCAGGATATCCATCGCGTCCAGCCCGTCGGCCAGACCGTAGCGCAGGAACAGAAGGCCGGCACCGGTGGCCAGTCCCAGGCTGATCGCCAGAGCGGCCCGGCGGCGTCGCTGCAACCGGCCGTATCCGTCGACGGGGGCGGTCGCATCGGGCGCCATCGGCTAGAGATCCAGCGCATGGGCGCGCAGCCAGCCGCGCCACAGGGGGCGCAGCCGCGCATGCAGCGGCTCGGCATGTTCGAGCGCCTGAAGCGGCATCGCAAGCGGCGCGTCGGGCAATTCGCCCGGATGCCGGACGGCAGCCGCCTCCGGCTGTGCCGCAGGCGTGGCTTCGATGCCGGCCGCGGGCAGTTCGGCGGCGGACAGAGGCGGAAGGCGGATCAGTGTCTCATCCATTGGTAGAGCCATATTTCACTGAGTTTGCGGCCATAGCCCGCGATATGCGCGGTCATTTCCACGACCGCCGCGGGCTTGGCCGATACATCGAGCGCCAGACGCCACATATCGCGCCCGGTCAGCTTGAAAAGGGTCTTGTTCACGATCTTGCCGCCGCTTGCGGTCACCACCGCCTCGACGGTGCTGTCGGGGGGCATGCGGGCAAGTTGGCCACCGCCGAAATCGATGACGAACTTGCGCAGTGCGGGATCGGGCTTGGAACCGGAAAAGCCCCCGTGGCCCGCGCGGCTCTGGATGACATGCGCAAGCTCGCCCCGTCCGTCGGGCGCAAGCTCGCCCCATGCCAATTGATAGGCGTAGCTGCGCGCGTCGCCGGCCTTGATCGGGTCGGCCGGCACCCAGAAGGCGGCGATGTTGTCGTTGGCCTCCGATTGCGAGGGAATCTCGACCAGCCGCACCGCACCGCGTCCCCAGTCGCCCTGGGGCACGACGTCGAGCGACGGACGGGTCTCGTAATGGGCGCCCGCGTCCTGGTAGAGTTCGAACCCGCGGGCGCGCTGGTGCAGGCCGAAGCTGCGCGGTGCGGCTTCGGTGAAGACGGAACTGCCGAGCCGCGGCGGATTGGCGAGCGCGCGCCACATCCGGTCACCGTCGGCGCGGCGGATCGCGAGGCCGTCGGAATCATGCACCTGCGGGCGGTAATCGTCGAAGCTGGCCCGGTTGGTGGCCGAATAGAGATACATCGAGGTCAGGGGCGCAACGCCGAGCTGTTGCACCGCGGCGCGGAAATAGAGCCGCGCCGTGACCGCCATCTCGGTGACGCGGCCGGGACTGATGACAAAGCGGTAGGCCCCGGTCACCGAGGGACTGTCGAGCGCGGCGTTCACCACGATCTGCTGTGCGCCCGGAGCCGGCCGTTCGAGATAGAAGGCGAAGAAGCGCGGAAATTCCTCGTTCCCCGACAATGCGGTGTTGATCGCCAGGCCGCGCGCGCTCAGCCCGTAGGTGGACCCTTCGCCGAGCGCGCGGAAATAGGATGCGCCCACGAAGGCCACGAGCTCGTCGAAGATGTCCGCGCGGTTGAGCGGAAAGCGCAGCCGGAAACCGGCGACCCCGGCCAGCGGCGTCTTCTTGGTGACGCGGGCGGCCAGATCACCATGGTAGGTGAAATCGTCGGTGGTAAAGACGATCTCGCGCGCCCTGCCGTCGACCACCTCGTAAAGTGTCACCGGCGTGTCGAAGAGCCAGCCGAGATGGAAGGCATCGAGGCGGAAGAAGCTGCCGGGCTCGTTCCACAGCGACCGGCGCGGGTTGAACTGGATCAGACGGTAATCGTCATAGCCCAGATCGCCCAGCGCGATCGCCGGCTTGGCCGGCGCGCGGTAGGGGGCAAGGGCGCGCTGACGCATCGCCTCGCTCAGCCCGTCGAAGCTGAACGGCTGCCCGGCGCCATTGGTCGGCTGCGGCGGGGCAGCCGGCGTTTCGGCCGGTGCCGAGGGCGGCGGATCGGCCGTCGTGGCGGTTGCGACGCCGGCCGCGGCGGCGGCCGCGGGCCATCCGGCGGCGGCGAGAAGGCCGGCCGTCGCTGGCAACGCGGCAAGGATGCTGCGCCGTGAAACGGGCCATTGGGTAGACGAGGTTCGCTGTGTCATGGGGCGGTGATTCGCGATGCTCTGGACGCGCAATCTCAAAGCATGTTCCGCGGTTTCGCGCCATGATACTTGCTGCCGCGTCGCCATAACAGCAGCGCAAAGCTCGTTTCGAGCCGGGCGGACGGCGGCTTTTTGCCGGTCGGTGGTCGTGGCGCCGGAACGCTGTGCGCATCGGCCTATCCGCAGGCGGTTCCAGTTTCCGTGCTGGACTAAATCAATCGCTTGATTATATTCGGGGGAGGAGGATCAAGACATGCCCGAATCGGCTTCGTCATCCGGCGAAAGAACCCGTCGCGCCCTGGTGGAGGCGGCCCTGCGCCTCTTCGGGCGCCATGGTTTCGCCGGTGCATCCACGCGCGAGATCGCGGCCGGCGCCGGTGCCAACGTGGCGGCGATCGCCTATCACTTCGGGGGCAAGGAAGGGCTGCGGCGCGCCTGTGTCGCCGCCATAGCGGAACGGATGGGCGCGCTGGTGACGCCCCTGCAGGAACCGGCACCGGCATCGCCGGCCGAGGCGGCCGCGCGGCTCGAGGCGATCGTGCGGCGGGTGACGCAGTTCATGGCCACGGCGCCCGAGGCGCAGCCGCTGGCTGCCTTCCTGCTGCGCGAAATCACGGGTGAGCCGGGCGCGATCATCGACGAGATCTACAACGCGCTGATCCTTCCCCATCATGGATGGCTGTGCCGGCTGTGGGGTCAGGCCGTCGGCGCCGACCCGGAATCGGAGACGGTGCGGCTGTCGGTCTTCGCGATGGTCGGGCAGGTGATCTATTTCCGCATCGGCCGGCCGATGGTCCTGCGTCGCATGGGCTGGCGGACAATCGGCCCGGAGGAGGCGGCGCGCATCGCCGAAGCGCTGGTTGCGCAACTCCATGCGGCACTCGCCGTCGGCAAAGGGGGACAACGATGAGCGCATGGTTCTGCATCCTGCCCTTTGCCGGTTACCTGTCGGCTGCCTGCACCGCCGCCCCGCCCCTCGCGGCCGGTTATGTCGAGGGCGAATACGACCTGATCGCGCCGGTGGCGGTGGCGCAGATCGCGCAGGTCGACGTGGCGCGCGGCGCCCATGTGAAGGCCGGTGCCGTGCTTGTCCGGATGGACCAGAGCGATGCGCGTCTGGTGCTGGCCAAGGCCGGCGCGGCGCTCGCACAGGCGCTCAGCAAGCTCGCCGATCTGCGTCAGGGCCGGCGGCCCGAGGAGATCGCGGTGCTGCGCGCGGCGCTGGCCTCGGCCGAAGCGCGGGCGAGCGATGCGCGCAAGGCGCTGGAGCGGCAGAGCAATCTCAACGCCAAGGGGGTGGCGGCGCAATCCGCGCTCGACAGCGCGCGCACCCGCGTCCAGGTGGAAGAGGCTGCCGTCGCCCAGGCACGCGCAAACCTCGACGTGGCCCGGTTGCCGGCGAGGCCCGACCAGATTGCCGCCGCCGAGGCCGCCGTGCGGCAGGCGCGGGCGGCACGCGACCAGGCCGCCTGGCAATTGTCGCAGCGGATCCTGAAGGCGCCGGCCGCGGGGACGGTGCACGACATCTTGCGTCATCCGGGCGAAATCGCCGGGCCGCAATCGGCCGTCGTCAGCTTCCTGCCCGACAAGGCGGTGAAGCTTCAGCTGTTCGTGCCCGAGACGGCGCTTGCGTCGATCCGGCCCGGCATGCGCCTTAGCGTCCGGTGCGACGGCTGCGGCAGCGGCGAGACTGCCACCGTCAGCTACGTCGCAGACAGCCCCGAGTTCACCCCGCCGGTCATCTATTCGCTGCAAAGCCGCCAGAAGCTGTCCTATCTGGTCGAGGCCCGCCCCGACCCCGGTTCGTCGCGGCTCAAGCCCGGGCAGATCGTCGACGCGGTGCTGCCGGAGCCGAAGCGATGAGCGAGCCGGCGATCGCGGTCGAGGGGCTGGTGAAACGGTTCGGCGAACGCACCGTGGTCGATCACGTCTCGATGACGGTCGAGAAGGGCGAGATCATGGGTTTTCTCGGTCCGAACGGCTCGGGCAAGACGACGACGATCCGGGTGATGTGCGGCTTGCTGACCCCGGACGAGGGAAGCGGCACGGTGCTTGGCTATGACCTGCTCGACGAGACCGGCCGCATCCGGCGCGAAGTCGGCTACATGACCCAGCGGTTCTCGTTCTACGAAGACCTCTCGATTGCCGAGAACCTTGCCTTCGTGGCCGGGCTCTACGGGTTGAAGCCGGTGCGCCGCGCGGTCGATCGCACGCTCGAGCAGCTTGGGCTGACCGCGCGGCGCCACCAGCTCGCCGGTCGCCTCTCGGGCGGGTGGAAGCAGCGTCTCGCACTGGCGGCCTGCACCATGCACCGGCCGCGGCTTCTGCTGCTGGACGAACCGACGGCCGGGGTCGATCCGCAGGCGCGCCGCGCCTTCTGGGACGAGATCCATCACCTTGCGGCGGATGGAATCACCGTGCTGGTCTCCACCCATTACATGGACGAGGCCGAGCGCTGCCACCGCATCAACTACATCGCCTATGGCAAGCTGGTCGCCTCGGGGACGGTGGAGGAGGTGGTGCGCGACGCGGGGCTTCATACCTTCGTCATCGACCGTCTCGACCCGGCGGCGGCGGCACGGCTTGCGCGCGCGCTGCACGATGCGGCGGGCGTCGAGCAGATCGCGCCCTTCGGGGCCACGCTCCATGTCGTCGGGCGCGACCGCGACAAGCTGGAGGCGAGCGTGCGCGCTGCGGCCGAGAAGGCCGGCGGGCGGGTCCAGCCGGCCGAGACGAGCCTGGAGGACACGTTCATCAGGCTGATGAACCAGTCGAAGGACAACATGGGATGAGCCGCCTGTTCTCCTTCGGGCGCCTTTGGGCGCTGTTGGTCAAGGAAACGATCCAGATGCGGCGCGACCGGATCACCTTCGCGATGATGCTGGGCGTGCCGCTGATGCTGCTGATCCTGTTCGGCTACGCGATCAACCAGAACCCGCGCCACCTGCCGGCGGCACTGGTCGCGCCTGTCTCGGGCCCCTACAGCCGCGCGGTCGTCGCGGCGCTGAAGCAGACGGGCTATTACGATTTCACCCATGCCGGCATCAGCGCAGCCCGGGCCGAGACCCTGATGGCACGCGGGCAGGTCGCCTTCGTGGTGACCATTCCGTCCGATTTCGGCCGGAGGGTGGCCCGCGGCGACCATCCGCAGATCCTCGTCGAGGCCGATGGCACCGATCCGGCCGCCGCTTCGGGGGCGATCGCCGCGCTGGGCACGGTCGCGCGCCAGGCGCTTCGGCGGCTGGATCAGAACCCGGCGGGCGCCGCCCCGGCGCAGGCCGGCGCCATCGATATCGTCGTTCACGACCGCTACAATCCCGAGGCCATAACCCAGTACAACATCGTTCCCGGTCTGCTGGGCGTCATCTTGCAGATGACGATGGTGATGATGACGTCGATGGCGCTGACGCGCGAGAC
>JASBUM010000079.1 GCA_030147905.1 Acidimangrovimonas sp. | reverse complement strand
ATTGACACCCTTGACCACGCGCCCGTCGGCCACGTCGAGACAGGGAATGATCCGGGTCTTCAGCATGATCTCCGCGCCGTCCGATGACTCCACCCCCAGATACGCCAACGCGCGCCGGCATGAAAGCCCGCGCCCCCGGTCTCATCCATCTTTCGTTCGGAAATATCCCGGGGGGCGCCCGAAGGGCGCGGGGCAGCGCCCCGGATCACGTCTCCGCCGGCTTGCAGGCCGCCGGATCTCGCGCCGGCCCGCTCGTCCGCCTGTCCGCCCGCCTCCGGCCCCGCGATCAAGCGGCCCCGTCCGGCCGCAACAGCGCCAGCGCCGCGGCGAGATCGACCGCCCCGTCATACAGCGCCCGCCCCGAGATCGCTCCGGCGATCCCGCCCGCATCCCTGAGTGCTTGCAGATCGCCAAGCGACGAGACCCCGCCCGAGGCGATCACGGGTATGGTCACCGCCGATGCCAGCGCCTTGGTGGCGGGGATATTGGGCCCGCCCATCGCGCCGTCGCGATCGATGTCGGTGTAGATGATCGCGGCCGCCCCGGCCTCCTCGGACCGGCGCGCAAGATCAAGCGCCGAGATCTCCGTCTGATCCGCCCAGCCGCGCGTCGCCACTCGTCCGGCGCGGGCGTCGATCCCCACCGCGATCCGCCCCGGAAAGGCCGCCGCCGCCTCGCGCAGCAGGGCCGGCCGCTCGACCGCGACCGTGCCGAGGATCACCCGCGCCACCCCACGCTCGAGCCAGTGCCCGATCGTCGCCATGTCGCGAATTCCGCCGCCGAGCTGGACCGGAACCGATACCCGCGACACGATCGCCTCGACCGCCTCGCCGTTCACCGGACGGCCCGCGAAGGCGCCGTTGAGATCGACCAGATGCAGCCATTCGCAGCCCGCCGCCTCGAAGGCCGCGGCCTGTCCTGCCGGGTCGGCGGAAAAGACGGTCGCCCGCTCCATCTCGCCGCGCAGCAGCCGCACGCATTGGCCATCCTTCAGGTCGATGGCGGGATAAAGGATCATCGGCTGATCTCCCATGGTGGTTGCGCGCCTCATGCCACAGCACGGAGCCGATTGCAAAGCGCCACCCGGCGACACCGCGCCGCCCCGGCTTGTCCACGCCCGACCCGCGGGCAGCGATCGCTGCGGATGCGGATGACCCGACGTCATGCTTGCCCGAATCCGCTGGTGCGCCGAACCTTGCCCGACCCCTTCGAAAAGGCCCCGTTCGGCGAAGGGTCCGTTCCGCGAGCGCACCCCGTCCGGCAAACGTCCCGTCCGGCAAGGCAGAAGCCGGGATCATGGAAAGGACAGACAGAGATGAAGACCGCATCCCGCGCGCCCGCGTTGCTTGCCGCCGTTCTTCTTGCGGCCGGCGCCGCCGCCGCCGCCGCCGACCCCGTCGAGGGGATCTGGCAGACCCGCCCCGATGACAACGGCAACATCGGCTATGTCCAGATCAGGCCCTGCGGCCCGGCGTTTTGCGGCACGCTGATCCGTTCGTTCGACTCGGCGGGCAAACCGATGAAATCACCCAACATCGGCAAGCGCATCGTCTGGGACATGAAGGCCGAGGGGCAGGGCCGTTATGGCGAGGGCAAGGTCTGGTCGCCCGACCGCAACAAGACCTATGCCGCGAAGATGAAACTTTCGGACGACACCCTTTCGGTTTCAGGCTGCATCCTTGGCGGATTGATCTGCCGCGACGGTGGCGCCTGGCGGCGGGTCAAGTAGCCCCGCTGTCGAACCGGCCGCCTGCGCCACCACATCGTGCGGCGGCGGGTGCGCGCCGCCGGCTTGGGTGCGATGCCGGGCGGGCCGATGCTGGCATCACGGCCTCCAGGCAAGAAAATTCGCGATCAGCCGCAGACCGGTCTTCTGGCTCTTCTCCGGGTGGAATTGGGTGCCCACCATCGTGTCGCGGCCGATAATCGCGGTGATTTCGCCGCCGTAATCGACATGGGCCAGCCGGTGGCCGGGATCGGTCACCCGAAAATGGTAGGAATGCACGAAATACGCATGTTCGCCCTGCGCGATCCCCGCCAGGACCGGATGCGGGCGATCGATCGCCAGCTCGTTCCATCCCATGTGCGGCACCTTCAACCCCGCCGTTCCCGGCTCGATCGCGACCACCTCGCCGTCGATCCAGCCAAAGCCCGGCGTCGGCTCGAATTCATGGCCCAGCCGCGCCATCATCTGCATGCCGATGCAGATGCCCAGAAAGGGGCGCGCGCGCCCGATCACCGCGTCCTCGATCGCCTCGGACAGCCCGCCATGCGCGCCCAGCGCCCGCCGGCAGGCCGGAAAGGCCCCGTCTCCGGGCAGAACGATCCGGTCCGCGCGCGCGACATCCTCGGGGCGAGCGGTGACCAGGATCTCGCCCCCCCCGGTTTCGGCCGCGACGCGTTCGAAGGCCTTGGCGGCGGAATGGAGATTGCCGGACTGATAGTCGATCAGAACTGTCAGCATCCTAGAGCGAACCCTTGGTCGATGGGATCTGATCCGCCTTCCGCGGATCGGCCTCGATCGCCTCGCGCAGCGCACGGGCAAGCGCCTTGAAGGCCGCCTCGGCCACGTGGTGGCTGTTGAAGCCGGCCAGGCGCTCGACATGCAGCGTCATGCCCGAATGGCTGGCCAGCGCCTGGAAGAACTCGCGCAGCAATTCGGTGTCGAAGCCGCCGATCTTCGCCGCGCCGACCTCGAGATTCCACGCCAGGAACGGACGCCCCGACAGGTCCAGCGCGACCCGAACCAGCGCATCGTCCATCGGTAGCAGGCAGGCGCCGTAACGGCGGATCCCGCGCTTGTCGCCCAGCGCCTTGGCCAGCGCCTGGCCGATGACGATGCCGCAATCCTCGACGGTGTGGTGGTCGTCGACATGCAGGTCGCCCTTGGCACGCAGCCGCAGGTCGATCAGCGCATGCCGCGCCAGCTGGTCGAGCATGTGGTCGAAGAAGCCGATGCCGGTTTCGTTGTCGTATTGTCCGCTGCCGTCCAGCACGAGGCTGACGGCGACTTCGGTTTCGCTGGTCTTGCGGGTGATCTCTGCCTTGCGCATGGGCGCCTCCGCGATGGGTCCGGCGCGGTTATAGGCGTTGCAGCCGCGCGCGGAAAGGGGGCAGGGACGCGGGCCGCACCTGCCGCTACAGCCAGCGCCGGGTGCGCGCGCGATAGGCCCGGTAGCTGTCGCCGAACGCGGCTTCCAGCTGATGTTCCTCGTAGGGGATCACCCGCCGGTCGAGTATCGCCAGCGGCACCGCCAGCAACAGGAGCGGCCACAGGCTGCCGAAGATCAGCGTCGCGCCCAGATAGGTCAGCGTCAGCGCCAGATATATCGGATTGCGCGAAAGACGATAGGGACCGCCCAGAAGAAGAAAACGCGGCTCACCTGCAGGATTGACGGTGGTCTCGTGCCGGCGCAGGTTCAGCACCATTGCAAGGCCGGCCCCGAACGCACCGATCATCGCCGCGACCCCGATTGCCACCGCCCAACCCGGCACGATCCACCGCGGCGGCCATGCGGCGAGCCACTGCAACGCCACCCCCGCGGCATAGCTGCCGGCAAAGATGAAGGGCGGCGCCACCGGAAAGGGGCGCGGGGTTCGTGCCTGATCTTCCATGCGGGGCGACATGGCTGCGATCTCCCGGGGCTTCGCCCGCCGAAGATGGCCGCGGCGTTCCTCGGCACCGATCATGACAGCCCGCAACCCGTGCGCAAGGGCTTTCCGCCGATCCGATACGGTCCGGTCCG
>JASBUM010000078.1 GCA_030147905.1 Acidimangrovimonas sp. | reverse complement strand
ACGCAGGTTGCGCGCGCCCGACGCCTTGAGAAGGTCGATCGCCGCCGCCGATGAATTGCCCGTCGCCAACATCGGATCGACGACGATCACCATGCGGTCGTCAAGCTCCGACGGCACCTTGTAGTAGTACTGGACCGGGCGCAGCGTCTTCTCGTCGCGGTAGAGCCCGACGAAGCCGACCCGCGCCGCCGGAACCAGTTCCAGTATGCCGTCCAGAAGGCCGTTTCCGGCCCGCAGGATCGACACCAGAACCAGTTTCTTGCCATCGATCTCCGGCGCATCCATCGCGCCCAGCGGGGTCTCGATCCGCCGGGTGGTCAGCGGCAGTTCGCGCGTGACCTCATAGGCAAGCAACTGGCTGATCTCGCGCAGCAGGCGGCGAAAGCCCCCGGTCGATGTCTCGCGGTCGCGCATGATCGTCAGCTTGTGCTGAACCAGCGGGTGGCGGACGATCGTCAGTTGCGGGTCGGGTGCGTCGCTGCGCAGGATCGGGTCATCGGTCATTCGCTGCTCTCCAGTCGCTTGAGAACGCTGTCGCGCGTGGGCTCGTCACAGAATGCGGCGCGGGCGGCGGTGCGATGGATCGCGGCGAAATCCGCCCGGTCCCAGCCGAAGGCGCGCGCAAGACCCGCCTCCTCGTCCACCATGGTGGTGTGGAAGAAAGGCGGATCATCCGTCGAGATCGTTACAGCGACGCCGGCCGCGCGCAAGGCCTCAATCGGATGGGCCTTCCATTCGGGATAGAGCCCGAGCGCGATGTTGGAACCGGGACAGACCTCCAGCACGGTGCCGCGGTCGGCCAGTTCCCCCACCAGCGCCCGATCCTCTATCGCGCGCACCCCGTGCCCGATCCTCTCGACGCGCAGATCGCGGATCGCGGCGCGCACGCTCTCCGGCCCGCCCCATTCGCCCGCATGGGCCGTCAATCGCAGCCCCGCCTCGCGCGCCATGTCGAAGGCATAGGCGAAATCCCCGGGTTCGAATTGCTTTTCGTCGCCGCCGATGCCGAAACCGGTGACGAAGGCGCCGGCGGTCTCGGCCGCGCAACGGGCGGTTTCGCGCGCCACCTCGGGGCCGAAATGCCGGATCGGGGTGACGATCCCGCGCAAGACGACACCGTGGCGGGTCTCGGCCAGCCGCGCGGCCTCCTCGATGGCCGCCAGATATTCGCGCCACGCAGCCAGATCGCGCCCGCCGCAGAAATCGGGCGACAGGAAGGTTTCGCAATAGATCACGCCGCTTGCCGCACTTTGTTCAAGTACCGCGAGAGTCAGGCGATGAAAGTCCTCGGGGCCACGCAGAACCGATGTGGCGGCCTCGTAGACCTCGAGGAAATGCCAGAAATCGCGATAGGCATAATGGCCGCGCGCATCGAAGATACCGCCGATGTCGACATGCTTTTCCCCTGCCAGCCGGCGGATGAAATCAGGCGGCGCGGCCCCTTCGAGATGCAGATGCAACTCGACCTTCGGCGTGACGGAGAGCGCAACCGCGGGCGTCGTCGGGTCGGTCATAGGAAACTCCTGCCGGGGCCGGTCTGCGCCAGGCCGAGATGGGTCGCGACGCTGGCCGCGACATCGGTGAAGCCGCGCAGGCCCAGCGCGCCGGGGCCCGGGCCGTGAACGAGGACGGGAACCTGTTCGCGCGTATGGTCGCTGCCAGGCCAGGTCGGATCATTGCCGTGATCGGCCGTGAAGACGGCCAGATCGCCGGCGCGCAACCGTCCGAGAAAGGCGCCCACCCGGGCATCGAAGGCCTCGAGCGCGGTGGCGTATCCGGCTGCATCGCGCCGATGGCCGTAGAGGCTGTCGAACTCGACAAAGTTTGAAAAAGTCAACGATCCATCCTCGGCATCGGCTGACAGCTGCATGAGATGTTCGAAAAGTTCAAGGTCGGATTGCCCCTTCCACAGCCGCCCCACCCCCCGCATGGAGAAGATGTCACCGATCTTGCCCACCGCATGGGTCGCCCTCCCCCCGTCCCGGGCCCAGTCCAGCAGTGTCGGCGCCGGCGGGGCCACGGCAAAGTCGCGCCGGTTCGCGCTGCGCCGGAACGCGCCCGGCGCCCCGGTGAAAGGCCGCGCGATGACCCGTCCCACACGCATCGCATGCAGCCGGGGCGCGATCGCGCGGCACAGATCCAGCAGCCGTTCGAGACCGAAGCGTTCCTCATGCGCGGCGATCTGGAAGACGCTGTCGGCCGAAGTGTAGCAGATCGGCCAGCCGCTGCGCATATGCTCGGGCCCCAGCTGCTCGATGATCGCGGTGCCCGAGGCGTGGCAATTGCCCAAGATCCCGTCACTGCCGGCAAGCGCCGCGACCTCGTCCGTCAGATCCTCGGGAAAGGCGGGATGGCTGTCGGGGAAATAATGCCAGTTCCATGGCACCGGCACCCCGGCCAGTTCCCAATGGCCCGAGGGCGTGTCCTTGCCTGGCGAGATCTCGCGCGCCACCCCCCAGCGACCGCAAAGCCCCCGCGCCCCGAGATCGGGCACCTTCTCGGCACCGGTCGAAAGCGCCATCGCCCGACCCAGCCCCAGCGAATCGAGATGCGGCAGATGCAGCGGACCGCGACGGCCGCGGTCGGCCCGGCCCTCGGCACAGGCCCGGACGATATGGCCCAGCGTGTCGGCGCCCCGGTCCGGGACCGTTCCATTGAAAAAGGCCCCGGCGTCGGGTGCGCCGCCGCAGCCGACCGAATCCATGACGATCAGGAAGGCGCGCGGCATCTCAGCCGATCCTTTCGCGGATCAGCATCGGGCGCGCGGCCGGGGCGGCGTCGATACGGTAGGCGGCGCGCACCTGTCGCACGGCCCGATCGGCGGCGTCTTCAGAGGCGGCGTGGACCAGCGCCAGCGGAAGATCCGCGCTGACCGCCTCGCCCAGCCCCGCCAGATCCGACAGCCCGACCGATGGGTTGATGCGCCCGTCCTCGCGCAGGCGGCCGCCGCCGAGGGCGACCACGGCATTGCCCAGCGCCTCACCGTCGATGGCCGCGACATGGCCCGCGCAACCGGCGGTGACCTCGCGCACAACCGGCGCCGAGGGCAGCCTGTCGGGCCAGCGCTCGACGAAGTCGGCCGGGCCGCCCAGCGCGGCGATCATGCCGCCGAAGCGTTCCGCCGCACGGCCGCTGGCCAGTGCCTCGCGGATGCGCATCGCACCGGCCGCCGGGTCGGGCGCCTGCCCGGCCATCGACAGAAGCTCGCCGCCGAGCGCCGCGGCCAGATCGCGCAACGCGGGGTTGACCGAGGTGCCGGTCAGTGTCTCCATCACCTCAGCCACCTCAAGCGCATTGCCGGCGGCGGTGGCCAGCGGCTGATCCATGTCCGAGATCAGCGCGCGCGTCGCACAACCGGCGCCCTGCGCGGTATCGACCAGGGCCCGGGCCAGTGCGCGCGCCGCATCCATGGTCTTCATGAAGGCGCCCGAGCCGACCTTGACGTCGAGCACCAGCGCCTGCAGCCCCGCGGCCAGCTTCTTGGACAGGATCGAGGCGGTTATCAGATCGACCGAATCCACCGTCCCGCTCACGTCCCGGACGGCATAGAGCCGCCGATCGGCCGGTGCCATCTCGTCACTCGCGGCAACGATCGCACAGCCGATCCGCGCCGTGATCGTGCGCAGCGCGTCGCTGCTCACCTCGGTGCGGCAGCCGGGGATGGATTCGATCTTGTCCAGCGTGCCCCCGGTATGGCCCAGCCCCCGCCCCGAGATCATCGGCACATAGGCCCCGCAGGCGGCGAGCGCGGGGGCCAGCACCAGCGACACGCAATCGCCGATACCGCCGGTCGAATGCTTGTCGACGACCGGGCCCGGCAGGTCCCATTCGAGCACCGTACCCGAATCGCGCATCGCCCGCGTCAACGCGACCCGCCCTCCATCGCCCAGGCCGCGCAGGCAGACCGCCATCGCGAAGGCGCCGGCCTGCGCATCCGACACCTCGCCCGAGGCCAGGCCGCGCGCAAAGGCGTCCAGTTCGGACGCGGCCGGCATGCGACCATGGCGAAGACCTGCGATCAGACTGCGCGCATCCATCTCAGGCCCGGTCCATATGTCCGCGCCCGAAGGCGCCGGGCAGCAGTTCCGCCACACTCAGGCTGCGGCTCTGACCGTCGGTGGTGCACAGGTGTACCCGGGCCGAGCCGGCTGCGAATTCGGCGATCTTCTGGCGGCAGCCGCCGCAGGGCGGCACCGGGGCGGGACTGTCGGCGACGACCACGATCTCGTCGATTGCGCGATCGCCCGCGGCGACCATGGCGGCGATCGCCCCGGCCTCGGCACAGGTGCCCTCGGGATAGGCGACATTCTCGACGTTGCAGCCGGCGTGAATCCGGCCCTCGGCGCTGCGCAGCGCAGCGCCCACCTTGAAGCGTGAATAGGGCACATAGGCGTTTTCGCGCACCGCCCGCGCCGCAGCCAGCAGCGCCGAGGGCGGCACATCCGCGCCGGCCGCGTCATCTCGCCCGCCGGGGCCGACACCGGGAAGGGCACCGGGAAGGGCACCGGGAAGGGCACCGGCGCCGGCATCGGGCGTTGCTGGGTCGGGGGTCGGGCGCTGGGTCATCGGATCTCCGGGTCAGTGACGCCCGAGTCTGGTCCCCACGGGCGCACGATGCAAGGGGCGCTATCGCGGAGCGGCGATCCGGGTGGGGAATTCGCCCGGCAGGGCGACCTCCAGAAGCTCCAGCTCCGGCGCACAATCGCCATAGCGCGTTGCCAGTCCCGGCGGGATCACGAAAGCATCCCCCGCCGCCAGAGACGATGGCGCCCTGCCCTCGGCCTCCAGCGTGAAGCCGCCCGACAGGACATAGCCGAACAGGATGTCGCCGTGATGACTGGTCCAGGGCGGCGTGCCGGCTGCCGGGTCGGGGCGTGCGACCTGCACGCCCGCCACGCCCCCGGTATGGGCCGCGATCGTCGTGTCGCGGGCGACAAAGCCCGGAATGCGGAACGGCGCCCATTCGGCCCGCGCCGCGACATTGTGGACGAACCGCTGCCCCTGCCACTCGCGTTCGGGGCGCAAATCGGGCGTGGGCAATTCCATCTCGTGATCGATTTCAGTGACATGTTCGGCCGGCACCCCGATCTCGATCACCTCGATCCCGTCCGAGGCCGCCAGCACCCGATGCCGGATCTCCGGCGGCTGGATGAAGCAATCGCCGGCGTGAAGCCGCCTCGGCCCGCCCTGATCCTCATAGACGACGTCGACCCAGCCGCTGATGCAGAAGATCAGCTGGAAGCCCACGCGGTGGAAATGCACCATGTCCGGCACCGGGCCGCCGTCGGGGATTCGGATGTGGCTGGCGATCATCGCGCCGCCCAGCCGCGAGGGCACCAGATCACGGTAATGCATGCCCGCGCGCCCGATCACCCACGGCGCGCGATCGGCCAGCCGCCGCACGACAAAGGCATGTTCGGTCCGCGGCACCACCGGCGCGGGGTGGCGCGGCGCAATCTCCACCTGCGCGCCGCCGGGCGCAGTCAGAAGCCGCCGGCCATCGGCGAATCGCGCCGGCTCGTCGCACAGGACGCGCAGCCGCGCCGGACCGCCGGACGCCCCCTGCTCAAGCCTCAGCCGCAGGCCGAAACCCTCGAACAGCGCCACGCGCGGATCGTCGGCGGGATAGATCATTTCCAGCCGCATCCCAAGGCCGGCGCTGAAAAAGCCCAGATCGGCGCGCAGATCCGTCGTCGGCACCCGCACGTCGGCCAGGGCACCGGCTCGCCCGTCGACCCGCCCGTCGACCTGCCCGCCGACCTGCCCGTCGCGGCACCGGACACCTTCGCCCGCGACCCCGGGCATTATCTCGTCGTCGTGACCTGCGGCCATCCTCGTGCCCCTCTCCCCCCGGCGATTTCGCGCCGCCCACCGGCCGCGCCCC
>JASBUM010000076.1 GCA_030147905.1 Acidimangrovimonas sp. | reverse complement strand
CGCAGCCGGCCGCTATAGCCCATCAGCCGCAGCCGCCGCGCCAGGGTGAAGCCGCGGCCGTCGGCGAAGCTGGAAAAGACGATGCGGATCATGCGCAGCCTCGCCAGATGCGGGCCCAGCGCCTCGGGCGCGGTGTCGGGGCCGAGCGTGATCGCCGTCGCGGCGTCATCGGCCGCGGCGAGGGGCACGATCGCTTCGCGAAAATCCTCGGCCGCGAAACCGCGATCGGTGACGATGACATGCGCATCGGGCGCCGGATCTTCCATTCCGTTCATGCGGCCCTGCCTTTCCTGCTGTCGTTTGTCTTGCGGGCGCCCCGCGTGGGTTTTCGCATCGTGCCGGGGTGGCCGGGGTTCGGGCGCGGCGACCGGCCGCGCATCGGCGGGGGCGGCGTTCTCATGCCCCGGCTCCGAAGCGCCCGGACGCACCGGACGGCCGTTGATGAAATGGATGCCGCATTCGGTCTTCGCCCGTCCCCGCCAGCGGCCGGCGCGCGGGTCCTCGCCCGGCGCCACCGGCGTGGTGCAGGGCGCGCAGCCGATCGAGGCATAGCCGCGCGCGCTGAGCGGGTGGCGGGGCAGGGCGTGGCGATCGATATAGGCGGCGATGTCGTCGCGCGTCCAGGCCGCGAGCGGGTTGATCTTGATCCGGCCCCCGGCACGGCCCCCTGCGGCGGCCGGGTCGCCCGCGTCCTCTTCGGCCTCGAAGGCCGGCAGCGCGGCGCGGGTCTGCCCCTGATAGCGCTTGCGCCCTGTGATCCAGGCGTCGAACGGGGCAAGCGCGCGGGCCAGTGGCTCGGTCTTGCGCAGCGCGCAGCAGCCGTCGGGATCGGCGAGATGCAAGATCCCGTCGACGTCGCGGGCGAATAGGGCCGCCGGATCGGGGTGGATCACGCGGATATCGCGCAGGCCCAATTCGGCGGCAAGCCGGCGCTGATAGTGCAGGGTCTCCTCGAACAGCATCAGCGTGTCGATGAAGAGAACCGGCAGTTCGGGCCGGATCCGCGCGACCATATGCAACAGCACCACCGATTCCGCGCCGAAGGACGAGACCAGCGCGATGCGCCCTGCCTCGGGCGCATCCAGCGCGGCGGCCAGCAGTGCGTCGGCCGCGCGCCCCGACCATCGCGCGTTGAGCCGCGCGGCGCGGTCCGCCGCCTCGACCCGGCGGGCGAGGGGGGGCGCATCATTGCGGTGCGCACCAAGCGGGCGCGCATCATCGGGGCGGAACTCATGCGGCATCGCGGGTCCCCTTTTGCGGATAGAGCGCGGCCTTGAACGGCTCCGCCCCCAGCCGGCGATAGGCCTCGATGAAGCTTTCGCCGCGGTCCTGCCGCAACGCCAGATAGGCGCGCAACAGCCGCTCGATCGCCGGAACGATCTGGTCATGGGCGAAACCCGGCCCGGCGCGTTCGCCGATCGCGGCGGTCTCGGTGCCGTCGCCGCCGAGCGTGATCTGGTAATTCTCGACGCCCGCGCGATCGAGCCCGAGAATACCGATATGGCCGACGTGATGATGGCCGCAGGCATTTATGCAGCCCGAGATCTTGATCTTCATCGCGCCGATCTCCGCCTCCAGCCCCAGCGCCTTGAAATGTTCGGCGATGGCCTGGGCAACGGGGATCGAACGGGCGGTGGCGAGGCTGCAATAATCCATGCCGGGGCAGGCGATGATATCCGAGATCAGCCAGATGTTAGCCGTCCCGAGCCCGGCCTCGGCCAGCGCCGCGTGAACGGCGGGCAGGTCGCCGCGATGGACATGCGGCAGGATGACATTCTGTTCATGGCTGACGCGCAGCTCGCCATAGCCGTAAGCCTCGGCGAGATCGGCCATGACGCGCATCTGTGCCGCTGTGGCGTCGCCGGGCGTCGCGCCATGGGCCTTGAGGCTGATCTGGACGATGGCGTGGTCGGCCCGGCGGTGGGCGTGCAGATTGGTTTCGGCCCAGGCGCGATAGGAAGGATCGGTCGCCAGCGCGGTTTCATGGGCGAGGACGGGCGCGGATTTGAACGCCGGCGGGGAGAAGGCGGCACTGATCGCCGCGAGGCGCGCGCGGTCGGCGCCGGTGAACGCGGGGCGGATCTCGGCAAAGCGGGCCTCGACCGCCGCTGCGAAATCCTCTTGCCCCATCTCGCGCAGCAGGATCTTGATCCGCGCCTTGTATTTGTTGTCGCGCCGGCCGTGCTGATTGTAGACCGACAGGATCGCCTCGACATAGGGCAGCAGATCGGCCTCGGGCAGGAAGGGGCGGATCACCTCGGCCAGATGCGGCGTGCGCCCAAGCCCGCCACCCACCGCGACCTCGAAGCCCGGCGCTCCGCTCGCGTCGCGGATCATTCGCAGGCCGATGTCATGGCTGCGCGTCACCGCCCGGTCATTGGGGCTGCCGGTCACCGCAAGCTTGAACTTGCGCGGCAGGAACTGGAATTCGGGATGATCGGTCGACCATTGGCGCAACAGCTCGGCGACCGGCCGCGGATCCGCTATCTCATCGGCGGCGGCGCCGGCGAAAGCATCGGCGGTGACATTGCGCACGGTATTGCCCGAGGTCTGGATCGCATGCATGCCGACATCGGCGAGCGCCGAAAGGATCGCCGGAACGTCCGAAAGCTTCGGCCAGTTGAACTGGATGTTCTGGCGGGTGGTGAAATGGCCGTAACCCTTGTCCCAGCGCTCGGCGATCATCGCCAGTTGACGCATCTGCCGGGCGCCGAGCGTGCCGTAGGGTATGGCCACCCGCAGCATATAGGCGTGCAGCTGCAGATAGAGCCCGTTCATCAGTCGCAGCGGACGAAATTCCTCTTCCGTCAGGCTGCCGTCGAGCCGCCGCGCCACTTGACCCGCGAATTGTTCCACGCGGGCGCGCACGAAGGCCGTGTCGAAATCGCCGTATTCATACATGGCGCCGCTCCTGCTTGCCGTGGCGGTAGTTGGACGGACCGCGGGCGCGGAAGGCCTCGCGCAGGTGGACCGGCTCGGGGCCGCGCGGACCGCGCCGCGCCTCGGCGAGATAGGCCCCGACCACCCGGTCGCGCTGACGCTGGGCGCTGAGCAGACGCAGCTGCGCATGGGCCTCGTCGTCGATCAGCTCGGCGGCGCTGTGGTCGCGGCTCCATTCGCCGGTTTCGGTGAAATAGACGGTATCGCCTTCGATCAGGGCGTTGGCGGTGACGATCTTGGGGGTGAAACGTTGGCTCATGGC
>JASBUM010000075.1 GCA_030147905.1 Acidimangrovimonas sp. | reverse complement strand
ACGTGATGGGCCTCGCGGAACGGCAGGCCCGCAACCCGCACCAGCCAGTCGGCCAGATCGGTCGCGGTGGAAAAGCCCGCCCCCGCCGCCTGCGCCAGTACGGCCCGATCAGCGGTGAGATCGCGCACCATGCCGGCCATGGCCGCGAGCGAAAGCTGCAGGTTGTCGGCCGCGTCGAAGACCGGCTCCTTGTCCTCCTGCATGTCCTTGGCATAGGTCATCGGCAGACCTTTCATCACCGTGAACAGGGCCACGGCCGCGCCCACGATCCGGCCGACCTTGGCACGCAACAATTCGGCCGCGTCGGGATTGCGTTTCTGCGGCATGATCGACGAGCCGGTCGAGAACCGGTCCGACAGACGCACGAAACGGAACTGCGCCGAGGACCAGATCACCAGTTCCTCGGCGAAACGCGAAAGATGCATCGCGCAGATCGCTGCCGCCGAAAGGAATTCAAGCGCGAAATCCCGGTCCGCCACAGCGTCGAGACTGTTGGCGCAGGGCCGGTCGAAACCCAGCGCCTGTGCCGTCATGTGCCGGTCGACGGGAAAGGAGGTACCGGCCAGCGCCGCGGCACCCAGGGGGCATTCGTTCATCCGCGCGCGCGCGTCCCGAAACCGCGCCCCATCGCGGCCCAGCATCTCGACATAGGCCATCATGTGATGACCCCAGGTCACCGGCTGGGCGGTCTGCAGATGGGTGAAGCCGGGCATCACCCAGTCGGCGCCCGCCTCGGCCTGGTCCAGGAAGGCGCGCTGCAGGTCGGTGATCGCCTCGATGATCGCGTCAATCGCGTCGCGCACCCACAACCGGAAATCGGTCGCGACCTGATCGTTGCGCGACCGCGCCGTATGCAGCCGCCCCGCCGCCTCGCCGATCAGTTCCTTGAGGCGGGCCTCGATATTCATGTGGATATCCTCGAGCGCGGCCGAGAAGTTGAATCCGCCCGCCTCGATTTCTGACAAGATCGTGAGAAGTCCTTCCCCGATCGCCTCGGCATCCCTAGAAGACAGGATGCCCTGCCGCGCCAACATGGCGGCATGGGCACGCGAGCCCTGAATGTCCTGGGCGTAGAGCCGGCGGTCAAAGCCGATCGAGGCATTGATCGCTTCCATGAGCGCGTCGGGACCGGCGGCGAAGCGCCCCCCCCACATGCGATTGGCGGCCTTGTCTGGATTTGCGGCGGCTTGCTCTGTCATGTCGTGGCCCTCGGGTCCTGGCCGTCACGGCCCTGTGGAGGAAAAATGCGTCTGATCCGTTCCGCCGTCCTATACGCCGCCCTGGCATTGTCTGCAAACCTGATGCCGGCGACGGGCCGGGCGGCGACGCTCGACATGGGTGCGCTGCGCGCCCTGCGCGCGGGCAGCATGCTGAAGATGCAGTTCCACGGCACGCCCCGGCCGGTCCCCCAGGTCGCCTTCGAGGACGCCAAGGGCAAATCCCACACGCTGGACGAATACCGTGGCAAATACGTGCTGGTGAATTTCTGGGCGACGTGGTGCGTGCCGTGCCGCACCGAGATGCCGACGCTCGACGGGCTGCAGGCGAAACTGGGCGGCGACAAGTTCCAGGTAGTGCCGATCGGAACCCTGCGCACCACCCTGCCGGGCGTCCATCGCTTCTTCGGTCAGGAGAAGATCACCCATCTTCCGGTCAGGCTCGACCCGCACTCCAAATTCGCGCGCGAAATGCGGATCATGGCCCTGCCGATCAGCGTGATCCTCGACCCCCAGGGCCGCGAGATCGCCCGCATCATCGGCGAGGCCGACTGGACCAGCCCCTCGGCCGTCGCCATCGTCCGCTACCTGATCGACAAGGGCTGACCGGCGGTCGACCGGGCGGCGGATCCGGCATCGCGACGACCGGCGACAAGCCCCTTGGCTACCCAACGGGCCCGGCCGCCGGTCGTCGCACGGCCACGAAGTGCACCGGCCGCGTTCAGCCCGGCTTGCGCGCCACCAGCCCGATCACCGCCGACATTCCCGAATGCCCCGCGCCTTCGGAAATTTCCACATCCGCCTCCACCAGACGCTCGATCGGCCAGTCGCCGAACGCCTCGCGCAGGATCGTCTCGGTATAGAGATTCTCGCGCACCTTCGGCCCGCCCGTCCCGTATTCGAGCTGTCGCGGCGTGTAACCGTGCACGATCAGCACGCCGCCCGGACGCAGCGCGCGGCGCATGCCGGCCCATTTCCGCGGGCGCTCATCCGGCGTCGAGAACTGGGTGAAGATGTCCACCACCGCATCGAAGGCGGCCTCCGGGTAGGCCCATTCATGCACGTCACCCTGGATGAATTCGACATCCACGCCGTGACGCTGCGCGAGCCGGCGCGCCTTGTCCTGTGCGGCCGGCGCGAAATCGAGCGACACGACATCAAGCCCCTGACGCGCCAGCCAGACGCCGTTGCGCCCCTCGCCATCGGCAACCGCCAGAACCCTGCCGGCCTTTGGCAGCACATCGGCACAGGAGACCAGAAAGTGGTTGGGTTCCTCGCCGAACACGTAATCCGCGGTCGACCCGTACCGTTCCTGCCACATCTCGAATCCGGGGTTTGTCATCGCGCAGCCTTCCTTTCTCGGTTACGGATACCGATATGAAGTGCCACCGGCCCGGCGTCCAGTTCACCGCCCCGCGGAAAGCGCGGCGACCCGCGCGTATGCCGGACATGTGATGAGATGATCATTCACCATGCCGACCGCCTGCATGAAGGCGTAGGTGATGACCGGGCCGCAGAAACGGAAGCCCGCCTTTTTCAGATCGGCCGATATCGCCTGTGAAAGGGCCGTCTGCGCCGGGACTTCGCCCTGGCTGTGCCAGCGGTTCTGGATCGGGCGGCCGCCGACGCGATCCCACAGGAACCGGTCGAAGCCGCCCTCTGCCTCGATCCGGGCCCACGCGCGCGCACTGCCGATCGCGGCCTCGATCTTGGCGCGCGAACGCACGATTCCCGCATCCCCCAGCAGCACCTCGACCTCGGCCGGCCCCCATTGCGCGATCCGTTCCGGCACGAAGCCGTCGAAAGCCCGACGGAAAGCCGGCCGCTTGCGCAGGATGGTGATCCAGGAAAGACCGGCCTGGAAGCCATCGAGAATCAGCTTTTCATAAAGCGCCCGACTGTCGTATTCGGGCACCCCCCATTCCCGGTCGTGATAATCGACATATAGCGGATCACTTCCGCACCAGCCGCATCTCTCGCCCATTTTCCACCTGTTCCCAGTTGGTTGCAGCAACCTCCCGCAATTTTGGAAAAATAGAACAAACTGCGAAGATTCACCGGAACTTTACGGATTTCCGCGAGGGTCGGGCAACCGAGAAATTGCTGCCCCTGACGGAGGATTGAGATGACGGGACAGGTCGAGACGGATGCAGCCTTGACGGTCGGCGCCGACAGTCCGCTGTCCTGCGCGATCTCGGAACGAGATCGCGCCACCATCGGCCTGGTCAAGCGGGCGCTGGAAAAACGCAACGTGATGCTGGCCTATCAGCCCATCGTTCAGGCCCGCGACCCCAGCGCCATCGCCTTCTACGAGGGGCTGATCCGCATCATGGACGACAACGGGCGGATCCTGCCCGCGCGCGAGTTCATCGGCAGCATCGAGACAAGCGAGACCGGGCGGATCATCGACTGTCTCGCGCTCGAGATGGGCATCGAAAGCCTGACACGGAATCCGACGCTGCGTCTCGCGATCAACATGTCGGCGCGTTCGATCGGCTATCCGCGCTGGCAGCGCACGCTCGCCCGCGGGATCGAGGGCGATCCGACCGTGGCCGAGCGGCTGATTCTGGAGATCACCGAAGCGTCGGCCATGATCATGCCCGATATCGTCAATGTCTTCATGTCCGACCTCAAGCAGGCAGGCGTCGCCTTCGCCCTGGACGATTTCGGCGCCGGCTACACCGCCATCCGCTACTTCAAGGATTTCTATTTCGACATCCTCAAGATCGACGGCCAGTTCATCCAGGGCATCCACGCCGATCCCGACAATCAGGTACTCACCCAGGCGCTGATCTCGATCGCCCAGCATTTCGACATGTTCACCGTCGCCGAATTCGTCGAGGATCCGCATGACGCGGATTTCCTCATCAACGCCGGCATCGACTGCATGCAAGGCTTCCTGTTCGGCGCACCCACGGTTCGCCCCGCATGGAACGAAGCGTATCGGGACGTGCGCAGCGCCTGAACGAATGCGGCCTCGGTCGCCATCGGAACGGCTCGTGACGCTGCTTCCGCTGCGCTGCAGTGACGGTGTGGCGGAGCGCGGCAAGCGCAACCGGCCCGGATGGGCGTCTAGCCGCCTCACCCGGCTGCCCGCGGCGTCACATCGCGCCGGGTTCCGCGCCCGAATTTCCCGCAACCGGAATTCAAGATGACCTGATCCGCCATTGTCCTTGACGCCTGCCCGCCTATGACCATGCTCAAGGGACGCTGGCCCCGTCACTCCGGGAGTCACTCCGGGACGGGAGCCGTTTTCAGTGGCAGGAGAGGGTTGGTCATGACCAATGTCGTAATCGCATCCGCAGCGCGAACCGCCGTGGGCAGCTTCAACGGGGCGTTCGCCGATACGCCCGCCCACGACCTGGGTGCAGCCGTTCTCGAGGCCGTCGTCGCGCGCGCGGGTATCGACAAGGCCGAAATCTCGGAAACCATCCTCGGCCAGGTGCTGACCGCGGGCCAGGGCCAGAACCCCGCGCGGCAGGCCCATGTCAATGCTGGCCTGCCGGTAGAGAGCGCGGCCTGGTCGATCAATCAGGTCTGCGGCTCGGGGCTGCGCGCGGTGGCGCTGGCTGCGCAGCACGTCCAGCTCGGCGATGCCGCGATCGTGGCTGCCGGCGGACAGGAAAGCATGTCGCTCGCGCCGCATGTCGCGCATCTGCGCTCGGGGCGCAAGATGGGTGACATGCAGTTCATCGACTCGATGATCCGCGACGGGCTATG
>JASBUM010000407.1 GCA_030147905.1 Acidimangrovimonas sp. | reverse complement strand
AGGAGGACCTGGCGCGGCCGGTCGGCGAAAATGCCGACGGCGACGAACAGAAGGCGCTCGACATCCTCGCCGACCGCGCCTTCATGTCTGCGCTCGCCGCGGCGGGGCTTGGCCATTACGCATCGGAAGAGCAACCCGAGGCCCGCGTTCTCAATCGAGGCGGGGCGCTTGCGCTGGCGATCGACCCGCTGGACGGCTCTTCGAACATCGACGCCAACGTCTCGATCGGCACGATCTTCTCGATCTACCCTGCCGGTCGCACCCCCGGGGAAAGCTTCCTGCGTCCGGGGCGCGAGCAGATCGCCGCAGGCTATATCGTCTACGGGCCGCAATGCTGCCTGGTGGCAAGCTTCGGCCAGGGCGTGTGCCTGTATATCCTCGATCCGCTCAGCCATCAGTTCCGCCTTGTAAAAAAAACGGTCCAACTGCCTGCAACGTCGACAGAATTCGCCATCAACGCCTCCAACTACAGGCACTGGACCCGCCCCGTGCGCAGCTATATCGACGATTGCCTTGCGGGCGAGGAAGGTCCGCTGGGACAGAATTTCAACATGCGCTGGATCGCCTCGCTGGTGGCCGAGGCGCATCGAATCCTGATGCGCGGCGGCCTGTTTCTCTATCCTGCCGACGCGCGGCGGGGTTACGCACAGGGGCGGCTGCGCCTGCTCTACGAGGCCGCGCCCATTGCCTATCTCATCGCGCAGGCCGGCGGTGGTGCGACCGATGGCGCCGACTCGATCCTGGCGCAGCGGCCGCGCGATCTGCATCAACGCACGCCGCTGGTCTTCGGCTGTGCCGAGCGGGTGGCCCGTGTCGCTGCCTACCACGACCTGCCCGAGGAGGAAAGTGCCGCGCTTTTCGCCGCGCGCGGCCTCTTCCGGAGTTGACCCGATGAGCAAGAAACATCCGATCATCTCGGTCACCGGCTCTTCCGGCGCGGGGACGACCACCGTCAAGCATACCTTCAGCCAGATCTTCCGCCGCGAGGGGATCAAGGCCGCGGCGATCGAGGGTGATGCCTTCCACCGCTACGACCGCGCCGCGATGCGCGCCGAACTGGAGGCCCGCACTGCCGCAGGCGATCACTCATTTTCCCATTTTTCCTATGAAGCCAACGAGTTGGAGAAGCTCGAAGAGGTCTTTCGCGAATATGCGGAAACCGGATCAGGCCGTGCGCGCCACTATGTCCACGATCAGGCCGAGGCCGACAGGCTGGGTGTCGCGCCCGGCACCTTCACCGAATGGAAAATGCTGGAGGCGGGCTCGGATCTGCTCTTCTACGAGGGTCTCCATGGCGCGGTGGTCAACGACAAGATCGATCTGGCGCGGCTGGCGGATCTCAAGATCGGGGTGGTGCCGGTGATCAATCTCGAATGGATCCAGAAGATCCACCGCGACCGCGCCAGCCGCGGCTATTCGACCGAGGCCGTGACCGATGTCATTTTGCGCCGGATGCATGCCTATGTGCATTGCATCTGCCCGCAGTTCACCCATACCGACATCAATTTCCAGCGTGTGCCGGTGGTCGATACGTCGAACCCCTTCATCGCCCGCTGGATCCCGACCGCCGATGAAAGCCTGGTGGTCATTCGCTTCCGCAACCCCCGCGGCATCGATTTCGCCTATCTCACCCAGATGATCGCCGGCTCATGGATGAGCCGGGCGAATTCCATCGTCATCCCGGGCAACAAGCTCGACCTCGCGATGCAACTCATTCTCACGCCGCTGATCGAACGGCTGGTGCGCGAGGCCAAGCGCGCCTGACCCCTGCCCCGCGCGCCGCCCAGCCCGCATAAGGAGATCGTC
Organism: Acidimangrovimonas sp.; assembly: GCA_030147905.1. The sequence continues at coordinate 1,167 of JASBUM010000407.1, read as the reverse complement.
ACATGGCATTGATTACCTTGAGACAATTACTGGATCACGCGGCCGAACACGATTATGGTGTGCCGGCGTTCAACATCAACAACATGGAACAGGGCATCGCGATCCTGCGCGCCGCCGCCGCCTGCGACGCGCCGGTGATCTTGCAGGCAAGCCGCGGCGCCCGTTCCTACGCCGGCGATATCATGCTGCGCCATATGGTCGAGGCTTTGGTCGAGATGTATCCGACCATTCCGATCTGCCTGCATCAGGACCACGGCAACAACGAGGCGACCTGCCTGTCGGCCATTCGCCACGGCTTCACCTCGGTGATGATGGATGGCTCGCTTCAGGCCGACATGAAGACGCCGGCGAGCTATGAATACAATGTCGCCATCACTGCGCGCGTTTCCGCCGCGGCGCATTGGGTCGGGGCCAGCGTCGAGGGCGAGCTGGGCGTGCTCGGCAGCCTCGAGACCGGCGAGGCCGCGGCCGAGGACGGATCGGGCGCCGAGGGCAAGCTCGACCAAGCCATGCTGCTCACCGATCCCGATCAGGCGGTGGATTTCGTCGCCCGCACCGGCGTCGATGCGCTGGCGATCGCCTGCGGCACCTCGCATGGCGCCTATAAATTCACCCGCAAGCCCGATGGCGAGATCCTGGCCATGCATGTGATCGAGGCGATCCACAAGCAGCTGCCCGGCACCCATCTGGTCATGCATGGCTCGTCCTCGGTGCCGCAACATCTGCAGGATCTGATCAATGCCTCGGGCGGGCATATGCCGCAAACCTATGGCGTCCCGGTCGAAGAGATCGAGCGCGGCATCCGCCACGGCGTGCGCAAGGTCAACATCGACACCGATTGCCGCATGGCCATGACGGGCCAGTTCCGCAAGGTGGCGGCCAGGGCGCCGGCCGAATTCGATCCGCGCAAATTCCTGATCCCGGCCATGGCCGAACTGGAAAGCCTGGTGCGCGAACGGTTCGAGCGTTTCGGCACCGCAGGTCATGCCGCGTCCATCACCCCCCTGCCCCTCGACGAGATGGCGCGCCGCTATGCGGCCGGCGCGCCCGGGGCCGCCGACGGCGCCGCGCGCGCCGCCTGAACCCGCGCCCTTCCCGTCCCCCGGGAAGGCCAGATTGCAACCCGGCACTTTCGAACGGCCCGTCGACACCGACGGCGCCGAGCGG
>JASBUM010000074.1 GCA_030147905.1 Acidimangrovimonas sp. | reverse complement strand
CAGGATGCGTGCGCGCGGGCGGAACCAGACCACGGGACGGGGGGCATGGGCGGTTGCGGTGGCGGCGAAATCCGCGGCACAGAGCCGGCAGCCGCCGACCGCCGCCGCAAGCAGCTCGAAGCGCGCGGCCGCCGCCGGCGCATCGGGTGGATCACGATCACCGGCAGCAAGGGGCCGGCCGGGGGATCCGCCCGATGGCCCGGCCCGAGACCCCGTACGCACTGGCGCGGCAGGATCGGCAGCGGGGTCGGCGCCCGAGGTCGCAGGCCGGGTCGAAGGCGGGGTTGCAGGCCGGGTTGCAAGCGGGGTCGCGGGCGGGGTCGCGGGCGGCTCGGGAGTACGGTTGACGGCCATGGCTGCGGTCTCCGGCGGCCCGGACGCAGCGCCCCGGCGGGCGGAGACTCGCCCCCCTCGGGTCGCCGCCGCGTCAAGGCGGATCCTCTGGTCACGGGATGAATGTAGCGCGAATGCCGCAGTGCGACAATTCGCACACGCCCGGCGGGATTCCGATCATGCCGGCAGCCCGCCGCGTTGCCGCCCGAGGCCGGCTTCTCTATCCACGTTGGGGCGGACGCGGTCGATCCCGGGCGGAATTCCGGACAGGGCCGGCGGCCCGTCAAGCGGCGATCGCATGGCGCCGGGGGCGCCGGCGACGCGAACGAACGGCAGGCAATCGTGCACGGCCGGCGGCGGCAGGATGGAAGGCGGGCAGATGTATCGCGTGTCGAAATCCCTCAACCATTTCGCCCTGGCGCTGATCGCAGGCGGCGTCGCCGCGATGCTGTGGAACAATCTCGCGCCGGCGAGCTATGTCGCCTTCGTCGAATACCGGCTTGCCGATTCCTTCCCGATCGGGCTGCCCGATCCGACCGACGGCAACCCCTTCGACCGCATCCTGACGCTGGGCTACGCGCTGGGAGAGGGCCTGATCGCTTTCTACTTCCTCATCATGGCCAAGGAATTGTGGGAGGCTCTGATCCTGCCGGGTGGCGCGTTGCACGGCCGGCGCGCGGTGGCACCGCTGGCGGTGGCGACGGGCGCGGCCCTGGGTGCGGTCGGTGCCTACCTGCTGATCGGCGCATGGCTGAACGACCCGATATTGCCGGGGCCGGCGATCGGCTGGACGATGCCGATCGGTGGCGACGTGGTGCTGGCGTTCGCGCTCGGGCGGGCCGCGCTCGGGCCACGCCACCCGGCGCTGCGCTTCGTGCTTCTCGTCGTGCTGGTCGATGACCTGATCGCGCTCGCGCTGACCACTGCCGTCTACCCGATGGACCAAATCCATCTCGGCTGGCTGGTGCTGGCGGTAACGGTCGGCATGGTGGCCTACGGGCTCCTGAACTGGATGCCGCAATATCTCGACCGAGACCAGCCCTTGCGCCCTGCGGGCCGCGCGCTGGCCCGGCTGGGGGTCTGGCCCTGGCTCGTCGCCGGGATTCTGAGCTGGTTCGCCACCCAGGAGGCGGGATTGCTGCCGGCGCTGGGGCTGCTGCCGATCGTGCCGTCGATTCCCCATACCGACCATGCCTTCGGCGTCTTCGCAGAGGCCGAGGAACATCTGGGCGACATGTTCAACCGCATCGCGCAGTTGCTGCACTGGCCGCTCATGGTCATCCTTTTCGCCTTCGCCCTGACCCAGGCCGGCGCGCCGCTGTGGTCTTTCCACGCCACAAGCATAATGGTCGCCGGCGCGCTGATCGTCGGCAAGCCGCTGGGCGTCTTCGTGGCGGGGGTTGCGCTCAAGGGGATCCCGGGGCTGTCCCTGCCCGCGGGCCTGCGCCGGCGCGACATGCCGGCGATCGGGCTGCTGTCCTCGCTGGGCTTCACCGCGCCCCTGGTCGCGCTGGACAGCGCCCTTCCCGACGGCACACCCCAGGAGGCGGCGCGGCTCGGCCTGTGGATCACGCTGCTGGTGGCGCCGGTCGCGCTTGCGCTCATGTCGCGGCTGGTGGCGCCGCCGCCCGGGCCAGAGCCAGAGAGCGGCAAGGGCGGCCCGGGGGCCCCGCGCACGCATTCACAGATTGGCGGCCACGCCGGGCCGCGCGCCCAACACTAGCCGCCCTATCACGCCGGGGCAGGCCCGAATCCGGCCGAATCCCGCCAACGCCAACGCCTGCGGGCGACCTGACGCGTTGCGGGGGCGCCAAGTGTGACTGGCCAAAGGCGCCACAACAAGGCTATGAAAATGCATCGGCTTGGCCACAAAGCGGCCTCAAAGCCGGTCTATCGCGGATATGGAGACAGTATTAAGGAAGATCGGCTATCAACAGCGCCGAAAGCGCGCCGGGATCCCGAGATGATCGAGTTCGACAATGTAAGCAAGTCCTTCTGGACCGGAAAGCAGCGCAAGGTGATTCTGGATCGTGCATCGTTCCGCATCGAACCCGGCAATTCGCTTGGCATTCTCGCCCCCAACGGCACCGGCAAGACCACCATCATCAACATGATGGCGGGGCTTGAGAAACCCGACGAAGGCTCGATCCGCCGGACCTCGCGGATCTCCTTTCCGCTGGGCTTCATGGGCGGTGTGATCGCCAAGCATTCGGGGACCGAGAACGCTCGCTACATCGCGCGCCTCTATGGCCTGGATCCCGACTATGTCGAGGCCTTTTCGCGCTACGTCTGTGGCATCGACGAATATTTCGACATGCCGGTGGGCACCTATTCGAGCGGCATGCGCTCGCGATTTTCGTTTTCGTTGCTGCTGGCGCTGGAATTCGACATCTATCTGATCGACGAGGGCATGCCATCGACCACCGACGTGGGTTTCAACCGCCGCGCGGGTTCCATCCTGCGCGAACGGCTGCAAAGCGCCACCGTGGTGATCGTGTCCCACCAGGCTTCCACGCTGGAGAAGTTCTGCCGCTCGGCCGCGGTGCTGCACGAGGGGAAAATGTATATGTTCGAAACCTTGGAAGAGGCGAAGCGGCTTTATGATTACCAAACCCAAGGCTAGGAAGTTCCGGATCCGGCGCAGCGGGCCGCTGTCGGGCGCGACAGGTGCCGAGGCGCGGCCGGACGCGACCGGGTCCGGCCTGCGCGATGCCGAAAGCGAGGGGGCCGAACTGCTCGCGCCCGCGACCGAGGACGGCTTCGGCGATCAGGTCTTTCCAACGGCGGCACCGCGCCCGCCGGCCGCGCCTGCCGAAGCATCCGAGGCCACGGTCGACCAGGAGATCGACGCGATCCGGCGCGAGGGGCTGACCGGCCGCCAACTGCGTACCGCCCGCCGCGTGGCCCAGCGCCACGGCATCGCCGCCACCTCCGATTTCGATGCGGTGCGACGCCTGCGCAAGTCCGGCATCGACCCGTTCCAGCGCGCCAACATGCTGGAACTGGTGGTCAGCGAGACCCAGAACAGCCTGCCGGCCACCCGCGACGCTGGACAGCGCATGCCGCAGGTCGCCCGCGGACCCGCCCTGCCCTCGACCGAGACCGTGGCCGAGGAAACCCGCGCCCGCGAGATCATGCGCATCCAGCAGGATCTGGTGCACAGGCGGCGACGGCGCTCGATCCTGCTGGTCGCTCGGCTGTGCTTCTTCGTGCTGCTGCCGACCTTTCTGGCGGGCTACTACTACTACGTCATCGCGACGCCGTTCTATTCCGCGAAATCCGCCTTCGTCATCAACAAGGCCGAGAACGCCGCCGCCGGGGCGATCGGCGGATTGTTCAGCGGCACGCAATTCGCCAATTCGCAGGATTCGATTACCGTCCAGGCCTATCTGGAATCGCGCGACGCGATGGAGCGGCTCAACCGCGACGAAGGCTTCAAGAAGGTCTTCAGCGCGCCCAACATCGATCCGCTTCAACGGCTTAGCCCGCCCTATACGGATGCCGCCGCCTATCGCATCTACCAGCGCAACGTGAAGGTCGGCTACGACCCTTCCGAAGGCATCATCCGGCTGGAGGTCTCCACGCCCGATCCCCAGACCTCGGTGCGGTTTTCCAAGGCGTTGATCAAATATTCCGAACATCAGGTCGATGACATGACCCTGCGGATGCGCGACGACCAGATGAAGGGCGCGCGCGCAAGCTACCAGGATGCCGAGAAGAAGCTGACCGCTGCCAACAAGAAGGTGGTCGAGCTTCAGACCAAGTACAAGGTCCTGTCCTCGGATGTCGAGGTCTCGCTGCTCAGCGCGCAGATCCAGGCGCTGCAGGGGCAGCTCAGCTCGGCGCAGCTGGATCTGCAACAGATCGAAAGCGCGCCCAACCCCACCCAGGCACGGATCGGCCCACTCAGGGAGCGCATCAAGGCCATCAAGAGCCAGATCGCCGCCGCCCGCGCGAAGATGACGGTCAACGATACCGGCGGCCATTCGCTTGCCCAGATCCAGAGCCAGCTGCTCGCCGCCCAGGCCGACGTCCAGACGCGGCAGCTGATGCTCAGCCAGTCGCTCCAGGCACTCGAAAGCGCACGCATCACCGCCAACCAGCAGACGCGCTACCTCTCGATCGGGGTTGCGCCGGTTGCCGCCGACGAGCCGACCTACCCGCGCGCCTTCGAGGATACGCTGGTGGCGTTTCTCATCTTTTCCGGTCTATATCTGATGCTGTCGATGACCGCCTCGATCCTCAGGGAACAGGCATCAGCCTAGGAAAGACTGGATGAAAGACTTCTCGATCGGTGCGGTCCGCGTCGGCAACGACCGGCCGCTGACCGTGATCGCGGGCCCGTGCCAGATTGAAACTGCCGATCACGCCGAGATGATCGCCGGCCGGATGAAGGAGATCTGCGCGGAATTCGGCGCCGGCTTCATCTTCAAGGCCAGCTATGACAAGGCCAATCGCTCGTCCCTGGAGGGCAAGCGCGGGCCGGGACGCGCGGCCGGGCTTCGCATCCTGGCCGATCTGCGGACGCGGCTGGGCGTGCCGGTACTGACCGACGTGCATGAGCCGGCCCATTGCGCCGAGGCCGCTGCGGCCGTCGACGTGCTGCAGATCCCCGCCTTCCTGTGCCGCCAGACCGACCTTCTGCTTGCCGCCGGCGAGACCGGCGCCGTGGTCAATATCAAGAAGGGCCAGTTCCTCGCGCCCTGGGACATGGACCATGTCGCGGCGAAGGTGGCGGCAACCGGGAATGAGCGTATCCTGCTGACCGAACGCGGCACCTCGTTTGGCTACAACGCACTGGTGGCCGACATGCGCGCCCTGCCGCGGATGATGCAGACAGGCTATCCGGTCATCATGGACGCGACCCATTCGGTGCAGCAGCCCGGCGGGCTTGGCGGCGCCTCTGGCGGGCAGCGCGAATTCGCCCCGGTGATGGCCCGCGCCGCGGTCTCGCTCGGCATCGCCGGGGTCTTCATCGAAACCCATGAAGAGCCGGATCGCGCGCCCTCGGACGGGCCCAACATGATCAAGCTCGACGCCATGCCGCGGCTGATCGAAAGCCTGATGGAATTCGACCGCCTGGCCAAGACGAACCCGATTAGGATCTGATCCATGTCCGCACCGCTGACCGAAGTCACCCCCAACAACTGGGCCTTCCTCAACGACCCGATGATCGCGCCCACCGGTTTTCGCGAATACGACGCGCGCTGGCGTTTCCCGCAGGAGATCAACCTGCAAGGGGTGCAGGCGTTGGGGCTGGGGCTGGGCAGCCAGATGCAGGCGCGCGGGCTTCCCCCCGAGATCGTCGTCGGCAACGATTACCGCGACTATTCGCTGGCGGTGAAGAACGCGCTGATCCTGGGCCTGATGCAGGCCGGCATCCGCGTCACCGATATCGGCACTGCGCTGTCACCGATGGCCTATTTCGCGCGCGAGCATCTGGGCATCGACGCGGTCGCGATGGTCACCGCCTCGCACAACCCCAATGGCTGGACCGGGGTCAAGATGGGCTTCACCCCGCCCCTGACCCACGGCCCCGAGGAAATGACCGAATTGCGCGATATCGTCATGGGTGGAAAGGGCCGGGCGCGGGCCGGCGGGACGCTGCTGCGCGCCGAGGGCATCCGCGAGGCCTATATCGACGACCTCGTCGGCGATTTCCGTCTCAGCCGTCCGCTCAGGGTGGTCTGTGCCACCGGCAACGGCACCGCCGGCGCCTTCGCGCCCGAGATCCTGCGCCGTCTGGGTGCCGAGGTGGTGCCGCTGCACGACCGGCTCGACTACACCTTCCCGCATTACAACCCCAATCCCGAAGCGCTCGAGATGCTGCATGACATGGCCCGTGTGCTGCGCGAGGAGGGCGCCGATCTGGCGCTTGGCTTCGACGGCGACGGTGATCGCTGCGGCGTGGTCGACTACGAGGGCGAAGAGATTTTCGCCGACAAGGTGGGGGTGCTGCTGGCACGCGATTTCGCCCGCCTCCACCCCGGCGCAATCTTCGTCGCCGATGTCAAATCGACCGGGCTCTTCGCCTCGGATCCCGAATTGCGCGCCGCCGGCGCCCGGACCGAATACTGGAAGACCGGCCACAGCCACATGAAGCGCCGGGTCAAGGAATTGGGGGCGCTGGCGGGATTCGAGAAATCGGGGCATTACTTCATCGCCCCGCCGATCGGACGCGGCTATGACTGCGGCATGCGCGTCGCGGTCGAGATC
>JASBUM010000071.1 GCA_030147905.1 Acidimangrovimonas sp. | reverse complement strand
GTTGACATCGTAGTGGCCACAGGTTCGATCCCTGTCGCGCCCACCATCTCACCGCCCATCGGCCTTGCGGCCGGGGGGCATTTCTTTGTCTGGCGCCGTGGCGCCGCGTACAGGAGACGACCGATGAAGGTCAGAAACTCGCTGCGCTCTCTGAAGACGCGCCACCGCGATTGCCAGATCGTGCGTCGCAAGGGCCGGGTCTATGTCATCAACAAGACCCAGCGGCGGTTCAAGGCCCGCCAGGGCTGACGCCGGCAAAGGCCACGCCGGGCGGCGTGGTATCGCCCCGATATCCGGTCGGTAATTCGGCAACGGGTTCAGAAACGGGGCAGAAAATCGTTGGAGTGGCCGCCGCACGCCGTGCAGGCGGCCTTTTGGTTTTGTGCTGTGCTGTCCGCGCGCCGCTTCGTGGGCCGAAGGGACGCACGCACGGATCCGCGGCACGCCAAACCACCCATCCTTGGCCACCCATCCTTGCGCATCCGGCCGCTCCGCGGGCTGCCCGGAGGATCCGCCTGCCGTTCGCGGCCATCCGGCCGGATCCGGGTCCCCGGGGGTCGTGGTACCGCGGCCCCCGCGCCGGCTAATCCCGGATCAGGCGCCGGATCATCCCTCCTCCGGCAGGCGCGCGCGCGGCGGCGCGATCCCGCCCACCGGGTCGGCGACCGGAATGTCGGGTGCCAGCTCCTCAAAATCGAAATTGTCCAGCCGGCGGGCACGACGCCCGGCCTTGTCAGACGAGATCTTGATCTCTCGCACGTCGTTCTGCGCCTGACTGAAATGGCTGTCGAGCTTGTCGACCCGGTCGCCCAGCCGCCGCACATCATCGAACAACAGATGCAATTCGCGCCGGATCGCACCCGCCTGCTGGCGCATCCGCGCGTCCTTCAGCACCGCCCGCATGGTGTTGAGCGTCGCCATGCAGGTGGTCGGCGAGACGATCCAGACCCGTGCCGCGAAACCCTCGCGCACGAGTTCGGCGAAACTGGCGTGCAGTTCGGCATAGACCGCCTCGGAGGGCAGGAACATCAAGGCCCCGTCGGCGGTCTCGCCCTCGAGGATGTATTTCTCGGAAATCGCCTTGATATGGTTGCGCACCGCGACCCGCATCGCCCGCGCCGCCTCCGCCGCCTGGGCCGGGGTCTCGGCCCGGCGCAGGGCCTCGTAGGCCTCGAGCGGGAATTTCGAATCGATGACGATCGGACCGGGCGGATTGGGCAGATGAATCAGGCAATCGGCGCGTTTGCCGTTCGAAAGCGTCGCCTGCATCGTATAGCTGTCCGAGGGCAGCGCCTTGAGCACGATATCGTGGAGCTGGATCTCGCCGAAGGCCCCGCGGGTTTGCTTGTTCGACAGGATATCTTGCAACGACAGCACATTGCCCGACAATTTCTCGATATTGGCCTGGGCCTTGTCGATGGTCTCGAGCCGTTGCTGCAATTCGCCCAGGGACCGCGCCGTCCGGGTCGCGGTGCCGGCCAGATTCTCGCCCATCTTGGCGCTGACCTCGGCCAGGCGCTGTTCCATCACCTTGAGCATCTCGCTCTGGCTCGCAGCCTGCGCCTGCGCGACATGATGCAGCCCGCCGGCAAGCCGCTGCTGGCCATCGGCCATTGCTTGCACCCGCTGCCCCATCTGGGACAATTCGCGCAACAGCGGCTCGGTCATCCGCTGGGCACCGCTGCCGGCGCGCAGCAGCGCCAGCGCGATCACCACAAGGATCGCCAGCGCCACCGCGCCGCCTGCCAGGATCACCATCGTCAACGGCCCCGCCGCAAGCGCTGCATTCATCATCTCGTTCCCGGTCAGCTACGGCCGAAAAGCCGTTCGATATCGGCCAGACGCAATTCGACATAGGTCGGACGCCCGTGGTTGCATTGCCCCGAATGCGGCGTCGCCTCCATCTCGCGCAAGAGCGCGTTCATCTCCTCGGCCCGCATCTGCCGCCCCGAGCGGACCGAGCCGTGGCAGGCCATGCGGCTGAGCACCGCGTCGATCCGCGCACGCAGGCCATCGCTCGCGCCCATATCCGCAAGCTCGTCGAGGATGTCGCGCACCAGGGCCCGGGCATCGACCCGGCCCAGGATTGCCGGCGTCTCGCGCACCGCCACGGCACCGGCGCCGAAGGCCTCCAGCACCAGACCCAGCCGTGCGAGATCATCGGCAATCGCGAGGATCTGCGTCGCATCGGCATCCGAAAGCTCGACGATC
>JASBUM010000068.1 GCA_030147905.1 Acidimangrovimonas sp. | reverse complement strand
CGCGCCTGCCTCGGCCCAATGATCGAAATCACGTGCATGGCCGCGCACATAGACCATCCCGTTGATCGAGGAGGAACCGCCGATCACCCGTCCGCGGGGGGTCGCGAGGCGGCGATTGCCCAGATGCGGCTCGGGCTCGCTCTGATAACCCCAGTCGTAGCGGGCCATGTTCATCGGGTAGCTCAGCGCGCCGGGCATCTGGATGAAAGGACCGATGTCGCTGCCCCCGCTCTCGATCACAAGCACCTTCCGCCCGGCTTCCGCCAGCCGATAGGCAAGTGCACAACCGGCCGAACCGGCACCGACAATCACGTAATCCGCTTCCACGTCCGTCCTTTCGTCGTCCACAGCCCTATCCAGCCGCGCTGCCCGTGCGGCCGAGATGGGCCTGAAAGTCATCCCAGGCGATATTTCCACCGCTGGCGATCACCACCAGAACCTCGCCCGCCGCTGCGCACACCGCACCCGACAGCACCGCGGCCAGCGCGACCGCACCCGAGGGTTCGAGCACGAGCTTGAGCGCCTCGAAGGCGAAGCGCATCGCCCCGCGCACATCCTCATCGGCGACATTCACCCCGCACACCCCGGCGGCGGATGCGGCGGCGAAGGGCGCAGCCCCCGGCGCGGTCGCCTGAAGCGCGTCGCAGATCGTCGTGCCCGCACCGGCGACACGCGTGATCGCCCCGGCGCCAAGCGAACGGCCCATGCCGTCAAAGCCGGCCGGTTCCGCCGCCCATATCCGGGCGTCACCCGCCGCGCGAAAGGCAAGCGCCACCCCGCCCAGAAGCCCGCCGCCGCCCACCGGGCACACCACGTGATTCGCCCGCAAGCCCAACGCATCGAGCTGCGCGATCGCCTCGACACCGGCGCCGCCCTGACCCGCGACGATCGCCGGGTCGTCAAAGGGATGGAGCAGGACCAGCCCCTCGGCATCGGCCAGCGCACGCGCCGTTTCGGCGGCGACATCCTCGCGCGGGCAGGCGCCGTGATCCGAATCGACCACCCGCGCGCCCAGCGCCCGGGTCGCCTCGCGCTTCAGCGGCGGCGCGTCCACTGGCATCACGATGGTCACCGGAATGCCCAGCGCGCGGCCGGCCGCCGCCAGGCCCTGGGCGAAATTGCCCGAGGAATAGGCCACGACGCCACGCCGGCGTTCGCGGTCGTCGAGCTGCATCAGCCGCCACGCGGCACCGCGGATCTTGAACGAGCCCGCCCATTGCAGGCTTTCGGCCTTGACGAAGGCCCGTCCCGCCCCGCTGACCCGTGCCAGCGCGGTGCTTTCGACAAGCGGCGTCGGCTGGCACATCGCCCGGGTCGCGTCATGGGCCCTGCGCAGCGTGGCGGCGTCAGGCACAAGACCCGCCTGTCGCGCCGCTCCCGCCCCCGTCATTGCCCGCCCGCGCAGCCGTTCAGCCGCGCCTCCAGATATGTGATCACCGCGCGCGCGGCCGCCTCGCCGTCGGGGGGGCGATCGCTCAGTGCCTCGCGGATGTAGACGCCGTCGATCATGGCGCCGATTCCATCGGCGATGTCGCGGCCATCCTCCGCCCCCACCAGCGGTCGCAGCACCGCCACCAGATTGGCGCGCAGACGGCGCTGATAGATGCGCAAGAGCCGACGCGCCTCGGGCACGGTCTGGGCAAGGACGTAGAAATTGAGCCACGCGCCGATCACCTCGCGCCGAAACGAGCCGGGCGCGAAGGAGACGCGAATGATCGCGTCGAGCCGCGCACGAGGCCCTCGCGCGGCCGCCAGCGCGCCGCGCACCTCGGCGCCGTAGAGGGTCAGCACATGGCGCATCGCGGCCAGGAAGATCTGTTCCTTGTTGCCGAAATAATGATGCGCCAGTGCCGTGGACATGCCGGCACGGCGCGCGATCTGCCCAACCGTCACATCAAGCGAGCCGGTGCGGCCGATCTCAGCGATCGTCGCTTTTACCAGCGCCGCCTTTCTTATAGGCTCCATCCCGAGCTTCGGCATCGCATGCCCCAAAAACCTGCTTGCAAATTGGAGCTACAGCGAAGTTTATTGACTCGTCAATCAACAAAAACAGGGAGCCCCTGATGACACCTTTCCGTACCATCCTTCTGGCCGCCTCGGCGGCGCTGGCACTTGCCGGCCCCGCATCGGCGGCGGGAAGCTGCGACAAGGTCACCTTCTCCGATGTCGGCTGGACCGATATCACCGCAACCACGGCGGTCACGACCTTCATCCTCAAGTCGCTGGGCTATCAGACCGACATCAAGACGCTGTCGGTGCCGGTCACCTATACCTCGCTTGCCAAGGGTGACGTCGACGTCTTCCTGGGCAACTGGATGCCGACGATGGAGGCCAATATCGCGCCCTATCGCAAGGCCGGCACGGTGGACACGGTGCGCGCCAACCTGCATGGCGCGAAATACACGCTGGCCACCAACAGCTACGGCGCCAAGCTCGGGATCAAGAGCTTTGCCGACATCGCCAAGCACGCCAAGGAACTCGACGGCAAGATCTACGGGATCGAGCCGGGCAACGACGGCAACCGGCTGATCCTCGACATGATCAAGAAGGACACGTTCGGACTGAAGAAGTTCAAGCTGGTCGAAAGCTCCGAACAGGGGATGCTGGCCCAGGTCGCGCGGCTTGATGCGCGGCACAAGCCGATCGTCTTCCTCGGCTGGGAGCCCCATCCGATGAACACGCGGTTCAAGATGACCTACCTGTCGGGTGGCGACAAGGTCTTCGGGCCGGACTACGGCGGCGCCACGGTCTACACCAATACCCGCGCCGGCTATGTCAAGGCGTGCCCCAATGTCGGGCAGTTCCTGAAGAACCTCGATTTCTCGCTGAAGATGGAAAACGAGGTGATGGGCAAGATCCTCGACAAGGGCGAGAAGCCGCAGGCGGCGGCCAAGGAATGGCTGAAGGCCAACCCGGCCGCGTTCAAGCCCTGGCTCAAGGATGTGAAGACCAAGGACGGCGGCGATGCGGTCGCGGCCGTGAACAAGGCGCTCGGCCTCTAGCGCGGGCACGGGGCCCCGGCCGCGCAGGCGTGCCGGGGCCCCCCGTGATTTTCACCACAAGCAGTCAATCGACCCTTCGGGCGGGCGCCGGCACGGGGTGCCGCCGACCCGGACGCAAGCGGGATGAAAAGCGATCCGATGTTCAACTGGATAACTCAAGACAAGATCCCCGTCGGCAAGACTGCCGAGCAGGTGTTCGGCTGGATGCAGGCCCATATGGGCTGGTTCTTCGATGCGCTGTCGAATGTGATGCAGGGCCTCATCGACACGATCGAATACCTGCTTCAGGCGCCGCCCCCGATTGTCATCATTGCGCTTTTCGTGGCGCTGACCTGGGTCTTGCAGCGGTCGTGGAAGACCTGCCTTCTGGTCTTTCTGGGCCTCGTCTTCATTCTCAACCAGCATTACTGGACCGAGACCACGCAAAGCCTGACGCTGGTGCTGGCGGCCTGCCTGATCTGCATGGGGCTGGGCGTGCCGGTCGGCATCTTCGCCGCACATCGGCCGCGGGTCTACCAGGCGATCAGCCCGGTTCTCGACCTGATGCAGACGCTGCCTACCTTCGTCTACCTGATCCCGGCGATCATCTTCTTCGGGCTGGGCATGGTTCCGGGGCTGATCGCCACGGTCGTCTTCGTCCTGCCGGCGCCGATCCGGCTGACGCATCTGGGGATCTCCAGCACGCCCGAGCCGCTTCTGGAGGCGGCCACCGCCTTCGGCGCCACCCCGCGCCAGCGGCTGTGGAAGGTGGAGCTGCCCTATGCCTTCCCGCAGATCATGGCCGGACTAAACCAGACCATCATGCTGTCCCTGTCGATGGTGGTGATCGCGGCCTATGTCGGCGCCGACGGGCTTGGGGTGCCGGTGGTGCGGGCGCTGGGCTCGGTCAATACCGCGCTGGGCTTCGAATCGGGGTTCGTCATCGTCGTGGTGGCCATCCTTCTTGACCGCATGCTTCGGGTGACGCGCAAATGAGCCAGGAAAATCGCAACATCGCCGTCGCCTTCGACCGGGTTTCGATCGTCTTCGGCGACCGGCCGGAAACGGCATTGCCGCGCATGGACGCGGGCGAAAGCCGGGCCGGGATCCAGGAAGCAACCGGCCAGGTTCTGGGCGTGCACGATTGCTCGCTCGACGTGGCCGAGGGCGAGATCGTCGTTCTCATGGGGCTTTCGGGCTCGGGCAAATCGACGCTTCTGCGCGCGGTCAACGCGCTCAACCCCGTCACCCGCGGCGAGGTCCGGGTGCGCGACGACGGCCAGATGGTATCTGTCACCCATGCCGATGCCGCGCGGCTGCGGCACCTGCGGCTAAGCCGGATCGCCATGGTGTTCCAGCAATTCGGCCTTCTGCCCTGGCGCAGCGTGCGCGAGAACGTGGGCCTTGGACTGGAGCTGAGCGGCATGGGCCGGGCCGAGCGGCGCGCGAAGGTCGAGGCGCAGCTTGATCTTGTGGGCCTCGGCCAATGGGCCGACCGCAAGGTCGCGGAGCTGTCGGGCGGGATGCAGCAGCGCGTGGGCCTTGCCCGCGCCTTCGCCACCGAAGCGCCGATCCTGCTGATGGACGAGCCGTTCTCGGCCCTCGATCCGCTGATCCGGACCCGGTTGCAGGACGAATTGCTGGAATTGCAGCAACGCCTGCAACGCACGATCATCTTCGTCAGCCACGATCTCGACGAAGCCTTCAAGATCGGCAACCGGATCGCCCTGATGGAAGGCGGACGGATCGTCCAATGCGGCACCGCGCGCGAGATCTTCCAGAACCCGTCGTCGGATTACGTCGCAGATTTCGTCGCGCATATGAACCCGCTGGGGGTTCTGACCGCGCGCGATGCGATGGCGCCGGCGAGCGGGGGCGCGCACGGACGCGTGGCGGCGGAGGCTACGATCCAGTCGGTTATGGCCGAGGTCAACGCCAGCGATTCGCCGGTGGCCGTCGTCGATGGCGACAGGGTCATCGGCGAGGTGACGCGCGAATCGGTGCTTGCGCGGCTGGTGAATCCAACCGGACGGGCCGGCGGCTAAGGGAGCGATTCGGGGGCGCTGCCCCCCGCCGCCCCGTCGGGGCGGCGCCCCCCGCGGTATTTGGCCCGGAAGAGCGCCCGATGGTTCATCGAGCGGGCGGGCGGGGATGCGGGTTTGGCAAGGCACGCCGAATGCGGACGATAGGCGCAGGCGGGGCCGTGACGGGCCCGCTGGCCCCGGCGATCAGTCCTTTGGCGCGCGATCAGACCTTGGTCGCGGTGGTCGGCGGGGTGATGCCGCGACGGTTGAGCATCGCCTCGCGCCAGGTGATGAAACCGATCGCGGCGATGATGATGCCGCCGCCGGCCATGACATAGCCATCCACCGGCTCGCCGAAGAAGATCGCGCCGAGGAGCGTGGCCCACAGAAGTTGAAGGAAGGTCACCGGCTGGGTCACCGTGACGGGCGCCAGACGAAACGCCTGGGTCATCGCCAGATGGCCGGCGGTGGCGAAGGCCGCCACGGTGAGAAGCCAGAGAACCTCTGTAGAGCTTGGCGGCACCCAGACGGCGATCGCGAAGGGCGACAGCCCGATGGTCACCGAGATCGACAGCATCGCGACGACCACCGGCGGACTGACCTCGCGCGACATCCGCTTCGCCACCAGATAGGAGGCGGCGAACATCAGCGCCGCCACCAGCATAGCCACATCGCCGGGCACGATCGCCTTGAGCCCCGGACGCAGCACGATGACGACCCCGACCAGCGCCACGACAACCGCACCGATACGCCGCGCTGCCAGATGCTCGCCAAGAAAGATCGCGGCGCCGATGGTGACGAAGACCGGAGCGAGATAGTTCAGCGCCTGCACTTCTGCGATCGGGATCCGGGCCATGGCGTAGAACCACAGCATCACCGCGAAGGTGTGGAACAGCCCGCGCAGCGAGAACAGCGCCAGCGCCCGGCGGGACAGCCGCGCGGCCAGAAGCGGGCGCAGCATGGGGATCAGGAAGACCAGGCCCAGCGCATAGCGCAGGAAGGCCGCCTCGGGCGCGGGGATGTC
>JASBUM010000066.1 GCA_030147905.1 Acidimangrovimonas sp. | reverse complement strand
TGTCTGCACCCGGGCGCGTTTCATCAACGTGATCGGAAGGCCCTTCCTTGCGGCGGCGCAGGGTGGCACAACGGCGAACGGACAACGGAGAACGGTGGCGATGCGCGCTACGGCAATCTTCATGCTTCTGGTCGCGACCGGCCTTGCGGTGCCGGCGGGCGCTGCGGGTCTGGGCGTGATCGCGGGCCAGCCGCAACAGGCAACGACCGCGCCGGCGCCATTTGTGCCGCAGGTGCCGCAGAGCCGCGGCCAGATCACGCTCAGCTATGCGCCGGTGGTACGCGCGGCGGCACCGGCGGTGGTGAACATCTTTGCCAAGCGCATCGTTCAGCAAAGCGCCAGTCCCTTTGCCGGCGATCCGTTCTTCGGGCAGATCTTCCGCAATTATGCGCGTTCGGTGCCGCGGGTCCAGAATGCGCTTGGCTCGGGCGTGATCCTGTCGCCCGACGGGCTGGTGGTGACGAACTACCACGTCGTGGGCAAGGCGTCCGAGATCCGCGTCGCGCTGAAGGACCGGCGCGAATTTCCGGCGAAGGTGGTACTGGCGGACAAGGCCGCGGATCTCGCGGTGCTGAAACTGGACGGTGCGCGCGATCTGCCCGCGCTCAAGCTGCGCAATTCCGACACGGTGCAGGTCGGCGACCTCGTGCTTGCTATTGGCGACCCTTTCGGCATCGGCCAGACGGTTTCGAGCGGGATCATCTCCGGTCTGGCGCGTTCGGCCCTGTCGGTCGGGCTTGGCAACGGCTACTACATGCAGACCGATGCGCCGATCAATCCGGGCAATTCCGGTGGCGCACTCGTGGACATGCATGGCGAACTCGTGGGGATCAACTCGGCCATATTGACACGCTCGGGCGGCTCCAACGGGATCGGCTTCGCGATCCCGTCAAATCTGGTGCGCGCCTTCCTGCGTCAGGCCGAGGCCGGCAAGAGCCGGTTCGTGCGGCCGTGGAGCGGGATGGAGACGCAACCGGTCGATGCCGCCCTGGCGCAGACCATCGGGCTCGACCGGCCCGAGGGGGTCCTGATCGCGCGCATCGCCGATCAAAGTCCCTTTGCCGCCGCCGGCCTGCGGAAGGGCGATGTGGTCCTGTCGGTCGATGGCCGGTCGGTGAACACGCCGCAGGAGCTGTCCTACCGGCTGACGGTCACCGGAATCGGCCAGAAGATCGCCGTCGCCTATCTGCGCAAGGGCGCCCGCAAGAACGTCGACGTCGCCCTGATCGCGCCGCCCGACAGCCCGCCGCGCGACCGGTTGACCATCAGCGGCAACGTGGTCTTCAGCGGCCTCACCGTCGAGCGCATCAATCCCGCGGTCGCCGATGAACTGTCGCTGGCGCCCGATGCCACCGGCGTGGTGGTGGCGGCCGCGCATGGTATCGCGGCAACCACCGGGCTGCAGGTGGGTGACATCATCGAATCGGTGAACGAGCACACCATTGCCACGCCTTCCGATCTGCGTAGCGCATCGCGCGACAGGTCACGCTACTGGCAGGTGATCGTCGACCGCGACGGCAACCGGCTGGCGCTGCGGTTCAGCATCTAGCCGGCCGCTTTGGTTCTGGCCCTTGCCCGGGGGCGGGCGTAACCTGCGCACATGAGCGATCTGTTCGATCAACCCTCCGCCCGCCCGGGCAAGGAAACGGCCGGCGCGGCGCCGCGGCCGCTGGCCGATCGCCTGCGCCCGCGCCGCCTGTCGGAGGTCATCGGACAGGACAGGATCCTGTCGCCCGAAGGCCCGCTGGGTGCCATGCTGGCCTCCGGCAATCTCTCCTCGCTTGTGCTGTGGGGCCCGCCGGGGGTGGGAAAGACCACCATCGCGCGGCTGCTGGCGTCCGAAACCGATCTGGCCTTCGTCCAGATCAGCGCGATCTTCTCGGGTGTGCCGGAATTGCGCAAGGTGTTCGAGCAAGCCCGGATCAGGCGCACCGCGGGGAACGGGACCCTGTTGTTCGTCGACGAGATCCACCGGTTCAACAAGGCCCAGCAGGACGGATTCCTGCCCCACATGGAAGACGGGACGATCCTGCTCGTCGGGGCCACCACCGAAAACCCGAGCTTCGAGCTGAATGCCGCGCTTTTGAGCCGGGCGCAGGTGATCGTGCTGGAGCGGCTGGGTCTGGCCGATCTCGAACGTCTGGCGCAACGCGCCGAACAGGAGATCGGGCGCGGGCTGCCACTCGGCGGTCCGGCGCGTGAGAAACTTCTGGAAATGGCCGACGGCGACGGGCGCGCGCTTCTGAACCTGATCGAGCAGATCATGGGTTGGCAACTCGAAGAGCGGCTGGATACCGAGGCCCTCGCGCGGCGCCTGATGCGTCGCGCGGCGCGGTATGACAAGGGCGGCGACGAGCATTACAACCTGATCTCCGCGCTTCACAAGTCGATCCGGGGGTCGGACCCGGATGCGGCGCTATACTGGTTCGCGCGGATGCTCGAAGGGGGAGAGGATCCGCGCTTCATCGCCCGCCGGCTGACCCGCATGGCGGTCGAGGATATCGGGCTTGCGGATCCGCAGGCCCAGGGCATCTGCCTCGAGGGTTGGCAAAGC
>JASBUM010000061.1 GCA_030147905.1 Acidimangrovimonas sp. | reverse complement strand
GGGATCGACCGCAGCGGCCAACCGATCGACCCCCTTTTCGCCAAGGGAAATTACGCCGAATTCTCGCTGGGCTTCGTCAAGCCCACGCTTTCGGGGCGCGACTATGCCGGCGGCTACACCAGCAATGTCGCCGAAAGCTATCTGGTGCCGTCGCTCGCGTTCAAGAAGAACATCAACAGCCGCCTGTCCTATGCCGTGATCCTCGATCAGGCCTTCGGGGCAGATATCCTTTATGGCCCGAACACGCCGATGTTCGCGGGGACCAAGGCCAAGACCACCACGACCGATCTGACCGGGCTGATCCGTTACAAGCTGAACGACCGCTTCAGCATTTACGGCGGCATTCGGGCCGAGAATGCCGATGGCAATGTCGCGCTCAATGGTCTGGCCTATGGCTCGCTGAGCGGCTACAGCCTGTCGCTGGCCAGCAATACCGCCGCCGGCTATGTCGTGGGCGCCGCCTACGAGATCCCCGAGATGGCGCTGCGACTGGCGGTGACCTACAATTCGGCGATCTCGCACAAGTTCGGCACGGTCGAGCAGTACAAGGGCGCCACCGTGGGGACCAGCCCGACGACGGTGAAAACACCGCAATCGGTCAATGTCGATTTCCAGACCGGGCTCAACCCCAAGACGCTGCTGTTCGGCGGAATCCGCTGGGTGAACTGGAGTAAGTTCAGAATCGATCCGGCCTGGTTCACCGCCAATTCGGGCAGCGGGCTGGTCAGCCTCGAGGACACGACGACCTACCGCATCGGGGTCGGGCGCAAGATCACCGATCGTTTCTCGGCGCTGGTCTCGGTTCAATACGAGCCGGCCGGCAACCGGCTGGTGTCGCCGCTGGCCCCGTCTACGGGCAAGACCGGGATCACGGTGGGATCGGTCTATACCCAGGGCAACATGAAGATCACCACCGGGGTCAACTACACCTGGCTGGGCGATGCCAAGCCCCAGACCGGCGGATCGGCGCGGGCCGATTTCACCGGCAACCATGCCTGGGGGCTGGGCATGAAGGTCGCCTGGCAGTTCTGAGGGCGGCAGGGGGCGGACGCATCCGCTTGCCGTTTTCCCGTCTGTCCCGCCCCGGCCGCGATGGCGGCCGGGGCGCAATGCCTCCGGCGGGGATATTTGGGAACGAAAGATGACGGGATTTCCCGGACCGTAAGCCGGGAGCGCTTGGTTCGGCGATCTGCAGCCTGCCGGACGGTGCCCGATCCGCCGGGCGCGCGGGATCGCAGGCGCCGGGACTGTGGCCGGCCCACGACCGGAGGGGGCAGGACCGCAGGGGGGGCAGGACCGGGAAGACCACCGGGACCGGGGAGGCCAGGACCGGGGAGGCGACGGGGCGGGACCAGGCCGCCGGGGCGGAGGCCGCGTCGCGCGCACCGGCGCATGAAACCGGCGCATGAAAGCGACATGAGCGCGCGCCAAATGGCACGATTCGGGTCGCGCGCGCGGCGGAATCGGGTCACAACCGCCGCATGATCACGCAACGCACACTGTCGCCCCGCGCCTGGGCCGAACTTTTCCTTCTTGCCCTGATCTGTGGCGGCTCGTTTCTGGCGATCAGGGTCTCTCTGGACCAGATCGGTGTCTTCACCACCGTGGCGCTGCGCGTGATGGGCGCGGCCGCGGTGCTTTGGGTCTATGTGCTGTGGCGCGGCTTCGCGCTGCCGCGGGGGCTGCGGATCTGGGGCGCCTTTCTGGTGATGGGGATCTTCAACAACGTCGTGCCGTTCAGCCTGATCACCTGGGGCGAGCTGCACATTCCGTCCGGGCTGGCGGCGATCCTGAACGCGACGACGGCGATCCTTGGCGTGTTGCTGGCGGCCGCGATCTTCGCCGACGAACGGCTGAGCACGCGCAAGCTCATCGGCGCGGTGCTGGGGTTCGCCGGGGTGGTCACGGTGATCGGCTGGGACGCGCTGGGCGGCCTCGACCTGAGTTCGCTGTCCCAGATCGCCGTTCTGGGAGCCGCCGCATCATACGCGGTCTCGGCCAATTTCGCCCGCGCGGCCCTTCAGGGGATTCGTCCGCAGGTCGCGGCGGCCGGGATGCTTACGGGATCGAGCGCGATCATGCTGCCGCTGGCGCTGTGGCGTGACGGCGTGCCGACCTTCGATTACGTACCCGCGGTCTGGGCGGGGGTGCTGTATCTTTCGCTGATTGCGACCGCCTGCGCCTATCTGCTGTATTACCGGGTTCTGGCGATGGCGGGGGCGGGCAACGTGGGGCTTGTCACGCTGCTGGTGGCGCCGATCGCGATCGTGCTGGG
>JASBUM010000059.1 GCA_030147905.1 Acidimangrovimonas sp. | reverse complement strand
CATTCCTTGAGATTGACCGAGGTGCGCCGCTCCTCGTCCATGATGCCGAGCTTGACCGTGTCGCGCGGCAGGCCGAGCACGGCTTCCACGCGGGTGAAGATCTCGTCGGCGAAGGCCACTTCCTCGGGGCCGTGCATCTTGGGCTTGACGACATAGACCGAGCCGTGCAGCGCGTTGCGCAGCCCATCGCTCTTGCGCAGGTCGTGCATGGCGATCAGCACCGTCACCATCGCGTCCATCAGCCCCTCGAAAACCTCGGCGCCGTCGCGGTCGACAATCGCGGGATTGGTCATCAGGTGGCCCACGTTGCGCACCAGCATCAGCGACCGAGCCTTGAGCGTGACCGTCCCGCCGTCGGGGGCGGTGAAATCCAGATCGGGGTTGAGCGCACGGGTCACCGTCCTGCCGCCCTTGTCGAAGCTTTCCGACAGGTCGCCCTTCATCAGGCCGAGCCAGTTGGCATAGGCCGCAACCTTGTCTTCGGCATCGACGCAGGCCACCGAATCCTCGCAGTCCATGATCGTCGAGATCGCCGCCTCGACGCGGATATCGGCGATATGGGCGCGGTCGGCGGCGCCGATCGCATGGCCGGCGTCGAACTCGACGATGACATGCAGGCCGTTGTTGACCAGGACCACCGCCTCGGGCGCCTCGGGCGCACCGCGGAAACCGGTGAACCGCGCCGGATCGGCAAGCCGCGGGATCAGCGCGCCATCCTCGATACGGTAGCCTTCGGCATCGGCGTGGCTGCCGGCCGCCAGCGGCGCCACCGCGTCCAGGAACCGCCGCCCCCAGGCGATGACGCGTGCACCCCGGGCCGGATCATAGCCCTTGCCGCCGGGCAGATCGCCGAGCGCATCGGTGCCGTAAAGCGCGTCATAGAGCGAGCCCCAGCGCGCATTGGCGGCGTTGAGCGCATAGCGTGCGTTGGTCACCGGCACCACCAGTTGCGGCCCGGCGATACGGGTGATCTCGGGGTCCGCGTTCTCGGTCTCGATGGCGAAGTCCGGCCCTTCCGGCACGAGATAGCCGATCTCGCGCAGGAAGGTCTGGTAGGCCTCCATGTCGAAGGTGGCGCCACGATTCGCACGATGCCAGGCATCGATCTGCGCCTGCAGTTCCTCGCGCCGCTCAAGCAGGGCGCGGTTGCGCGGGCCCAGGTCGTGCACCAGTGCGGCGAAGCCGTCCCAGAAGGCCGCCGGCGCCACCCCGGTGCCCGGAAGGGCCTGCGATTCGATGAACGCGGCCAAAGGCGCCGCTACCTGCAATCCGCTCCGCTCCACTCGATTCGTCATGGCTGGCCTCTCTCCTTCGTCGCCGGCGCGGCGAACGCGCCCCGTATACCGCCGCACACAATTAGAGAAAAAATTTCCGATAGGCAACAAAGGCGGTAAGAACAGATGACCAATTTCGCCGATAGCTGTTTCAGGCGGCGCCGAAAGATGCCGAACCCGACGCGATCGGCCGAAACGGGACGGCGGCGCGGACATGGCCGGCGCGGCCAGCCGGGGGCGGTTCGGGCACTTGCGGTTGCGCCGCGCCGCCAATGACCTAAACCTAGCAGAACCCGACCCGTGAACGATCAGAGGCGAATGACGCAGCGATGACCCCGAATGCCGAAATGCCCCAGCGCGAAGCGCGCGCCGTCCGCCTTGCCGATTATCGCCCCCCCGCCTATCTGGTCGAGGAGGTCCGGCTCGTCTTCAGGCTGGCGCCCGAGGCCACGCGGGTCAGCGCGCGCATCGCCTTCCGGGCCAATCCCGCCTGCCCCGGGCATCACGATCTCGAACTGGACGGCGAGGGCCTGCGGCTGATTTCGGCCGCGATAGACGGCCGGCCGGTAGCGCCGGAGCCGCACCCCGGCGGCATCCGCATTCCGGCGGCCGAGCTGCCCGCGGACCCATTCACATGGGAAGCCGAGGTCGAGATCGCGCCGGCCGCGAACACCGCGCTGGAGGGGCTCTACATGTCGCGGGGCATGTATTGCACCCAGTGCGAGGCCGAAGGATTCCGCAAGATCACCTTCTATCCCGACCGGCCCGACGTTATGGCCACCTTCAGCGTCCGGATCGAAAGCGACCTGCCGGTGATGCTGTCGAATGGCGATCTGGTGGACAGCGGGCCGGGCTGGGCGGAATGGCACGATCCATGGCCCAAGCCTTCCTACCTGTTCGCGCTGGTGGCGGGGGATCTCGTCGCCCATCGCGACCGCTTCACCACCGCCTCGGGGCGCGAGGTGGCGCTGGCCATCTGGGTGCGGCCGGGCGACGAGAATGAATGCGCTTACGCGATGGATGCGCTCGCGCGCGCGATGCGCTGGGACGAACGGGTCTACGGCCGCGAATACGACCTCGACATGTTCAACATCGTCGCGGTGGACGAT
>JASBUM010000054.1 GCA_030147905.1 Acidimangrovimonas sp. | reverse complement strand
CGCAGGATGCCCTGACGCAGGACGAAGGCGTTCTGTGCCCCGATCGCAAGGATCAGCGAGAAGCCGGTGGCGAAACCGGTGAGCGCGGCGACAAGCATCAGGCGGATCCGCTGCCTTCGGGGCCTTCGGGGGGCTTGTCGGGGTGCTTCGGCACGGCGGCGGGGGCGGTGCCGCCCCCCGCGGCGGCGGCGTGATCGCGGGGCACGGCCGGCGCGATGGCCGGGGCCGGGGGGGCGGCGGGGGCCGCAGGCGTCGTCCCGGCGGACGCATTGCCGCCGTTGGGATAGACCAGCCCGGCCGAGATGATGAGTTTGGCGGCGTCCTCGATCTTCATGTCGAGCATGATGACATTCGATGCCGCCGTATAGAGCAGGAAGCCCGAGGTCGGATTCGGTGTCGTCGGGATGAAGACGCTCAGGATATCCTCGCCGCCCGGGACCTTGGCGCGGATCTCGCCCTTGGCCGCGGTCGAGATGAAGCCGATCGCCCACAGCCCGTCATGCGGATATTGCACCAGGCAGGCGCGGTCGAAGGAGGTTTCGGTCTGCGCGAAGACGGTCTCGGCGATCTGCTTGAGCCCGTTGTAGACCGAACGCACGACCGGCATCCGGTCGACCTGGCGTTCGGCCCAGCGCAGGAACGACCGGCCGATCAGGCCCTTGCCCAGCCATCCGATAACCACCGTGAAGACGAGGAAGATCACCACCCCCGCACCGCGGAGCTTGAACGGCGGGGCGGCGCCGAAGAGGTCGTGCATCAGCGTCTCGGGCCGCAAGGCACCGGGGATGAAGGGAAGCACCCAGCCGTCGATCCATCCGGTGACGGTCCAGATCAGGTAGAGCGTCAGCCCGATCGGCAGGATGATGACAAGGCCGGTCAGGAAGGAATCGCGCAGCGCGATGAATAGGCCGCGGCGTCGCGTCGGTTCGTGAGGATCTGCCATCGGCTGCGGTCCTGTCGGGTTGGTGGGTCAGTCTAGGGGGGCGGGGAAGGGGGGGCAATGGGGCCACGACCCTTTCCCCGCGGTGCCGGGGCGCGACGAATGCCCGCGCCCCTCTCTCTCTCGCGCGCGCCTGCGCCCTGCGCCCTGCGATCGGTCAGTCGGCCTGTCACACCGCGCAGGCACGTCGTCACCCCGCGCCGTCACGCCGGCAGCGCGGCCAGCGCGGCGGCGATGGCGCCGGCAAGGCGCGCATTGTTGCGCACCAGCGCGATATTGGCCGTCAACGAGCGCCCGCCGGTCAGCGCAAGGATCCGCCCAAGCAGGAAGGGCGTCACCGCCTTGGCTTGAATTCCGGCCTCGGCCGCCTCGGCCAATGCGGTCTCGATCACCGGCAGCATCTCGGCGCGAGGGATTTCATCCGCGGCCGGGATCGGATTGACGACGAGTTGCCCGCCGGCGATGCCGAGCCGTGCGCGCATTCGGTGCGCGGCGGCGATCTCGGCCGGATCATCCATGCGCAGCGGCGCGCGCAGCCCGGAATCGCGCGACCAGAACGCCGGCAACATGTCCTGACCATGGGCGATGACCGGCACGCCGAGGGTTTCGAGCATCTCGAAGGTTTTCGGCAGATCGAGGATCGCCTTGGCGCCGGCGGCAACCACCGTCACCGGCGTTTCGGCCAGTTCGCGCAGATCGGCCGAGACGTCGAAGCTGGTTTCGGCCCCGCGATGCACCCCGCCGATACCGCCGGTGGCAAAGACCGCGATCCCCGCCGCGCGCGCCGCGATCATCGTCGCGGCGACCGTGGTCGAACCCGATCCGCCCCGCGCCATGCAGGCGGCAAGATCGGCACGCGACAGCTTCGCCACGCCCTCGGCACGGGCCAGCGCCTCGGTCTCGGCCGCGCTCAGCCCGACATGCAGCCGCCCGTTCAGCACCGCGATCGTCGCCGGCACCGCGCCAGTGCCGCGCAACTCGGCCTCGACCGCTTGCGCGGTCTCGACATTCTGGGGCCAGGGCATGCCATGGGTGATGATGGTCGATTCCAGCGCCACCACGGGGGCGCCTTCGGCCAGCGCGCGACGCACTTCGGGGGTTTGCGTGATCTCCATCCGGGCCTTCCTGCTTTGGTCCCGATATGGCCCGCGACCGTTCCGGAAGCAAGGCGGCATCGCCGGGCGGCGAAGCGTCGCCGGTCAATCCGGGGTACGATTGACCATGGAGAAAGCACGCCTAGCTAAATAGAGATGACCGGGAGCGGCCCGCGCGCCGGATAATTCCGAAAACAGAAGGGAGTCTGCGATGGACAACCAGAAAGAAACCACAACCGCAGTCAAGAAGAGCGAAACCGATCTCGCCGCCGAGGTCGCTGCGCTGCGCGGTGAACTCGAGGCCCTTGCGGGTACCGTCGGCCGGATCGGCAATGCCGGGCTCTCCAGCGCCCGGGCCGCCGCGAATGACGGCCTGTCGCGGGGCAAGGCGCTTGGCTCGGAGCTGCGCGACGAAATCCGTCGCGATCTTGAACGCGCCGGCGGCCGGATCCGGACCGAAACGCAGGAGCGGCCGTGGCAGGCGCTCGGGGCGGCCGCGCTGGCCGGCTTCGTGCTTGCCGTATTCATGCGCCGCTGACGCGATGCGGCTGTTGTGGCGCATCGCGCGCGTTCTGCTGCGCGAGGAATTCAGGCTGCGCAAACGGCATGTCGGTGCACGGATCCGGCTTGGCGTGGCGATGGGCGTCGTGCTCGCGCTGGCGGTTATGCTGGCCGCGGCGTTGATTGTTGTGGTGCTGGTGCGCTGGCTGGGCCCGGAGGCGGCGCTGGCGCTTCTGCTGGCGGCGATGCTGGTGATCGCGCTCATCCTTTATATCGCCATGGGGCAGGAAAGGCGCGGCCACCGCCGACGCCTGGCACGGCAGGCGGCCGAGCGGCGCGCGATCTATGCCGAACTGCTCGAGGGTCTGCTGCCCGAGGACCGCAAGGGTGCGGCGTTGACCCTGGCCGCGATGCTGGCGGCATTGTTGATGGGCCGCGGGCACCGCGATGCCGAGGCCGGGGCAGAGGCCGCCGCCGCGGCCGCCACGGCCGCTGCCGCCGAGGCCACCGCGCCGCCGCCGCCGGGTGCAGGCACCGATGGTGCCCCGGGCGCCGGCACGGCCCCGCCGCCACCGCCGCCCTGAACCGACGCGCCAAACCGGACCTGCCGCATGGCACCGGCCGGTCGGGACGGCTTGGACGGGCCCGCGGCTTCCACGGATCTGATCGCGGACATGGCGTGCGCGGGACATGGCGTGCAGGGGACATGGCGTGCAAAGGCCGATCGCGGGCGCGGGACGCGCCGCCCATCCCCCCGGCGCCACGCCGGCGCCTTGTTCGCATGGGAGAGCCCCGGCGCCATCCCAGCCCCGCGCCCGCGCGCCGTCGGTACCCGGGCCGGCGGGCCAGGCGCGATCACCCCTCTTGTGCCGAGACGAACGCCGCCGCGGCTGCCACGGCCGCCGCAAGCGCCAAGTCGGGCGTGGCGCCCCCGATCTCGGCGGCGATATGGGCGGCCATGAACCTGTCGCCGGCGCCGGTCACCCGGCGCACCATGACCGGCGGCGGCGCCAGATCGCGCCGGCCGCGCGCGCCCGCCTCGGCGCAGGCGCGCCCGCCGTCGGTGACCAGGACACGCCAGGCGCCGCGAGCCACCAGCGCATCGGCCGCGGTCCGCGCGTCAGGCTGCGGCGCGCCGCACAGGATCCCGGCCTCCTCGAGATTGAGATAGAACGTGGCGCCGGCACGCGCGATCAGGGGCGCAAGCCGCTCGGCCTTGCCCGGCGAGGCCGGCGCGATCCGCAGGTCGGCGGCGGCGAAGGCCGGGTCGCTCGCGATCTCGCACAGCAGCCCGGCGGTCAGGTTGCCATCGAGCGCGACCGTCCCGGACCAGGGCTGCGCCGGCGTCCCAAACGTGCCGTCCCGCAGCGGCAGCAGGATCGCCCCGCCGGCCGCCTCCAGCGAATGCGCGTCCGCTATCGCCGCGATCAGCCCGTTGTCGGCCTCGATCGCCATGTAGAGATCGGTTGCGAGCCCGGCCGGCCGGTAGAGGTGATCGGTCATCACGCCAAGCGTTTCGCAAGCCGCGACCAGCGCATCGCCCTGCGCATCCCGGCCGACCGCGCCAAGCAGCGCGGGCCGGCAGCCATGGGCCGCGAGCGCCGCCGCGACATTGAGCGCGACACCCCCCGGAATGCGCCGGATCCGTCCCGGCCGGTCGTCGCCGGCCACCATCGCGGTTTCGGCCCGTCCGATGAAGTCCCACAGCGCCGAACCGATGCACAGGATGTCGGGACGGGCTGAGGCTGCGCCGCGCGGCTTTTCCGGAACGGGCGCGGGGGCGGATGGATCGGTGTGCATCGTCGGGCCTTGGCTCCTGTCGGGTCGGTCGATCGCGCCCCCCTCTGCCCGGCGAAATCGCGCTTGGCAAGGCCCGTGGCGACACCGGGGCTTGTCAACGGGCGCTACAAGCGCTAAGGGGGCGCCACTTCACAGGCAGGGCTTGGGTCGGCCCGGGGGAGACATCCCCGGCGATCCGCCGGTTGGGCGCAAGCCTGAACGCCCTGCCAAGGGACAAACCGGAAAGGGTATAGAATGGCGACTCCCGAATTCTCCATGCGTCAGCTCTTGGAAGCAGGCGTTCACTTCGGTCACCAGACCCAGCGCTGGAACCCGCGGATGGCCGAGTTCATCTACGGCGACCGCAACGGCATCCACATCATCGACCTGACGCAGACGGTGCCGATGCTGGACGCCGCGCTCAACGTCATCCGCGAAACCGTCGCCAAGGGCGGACGGGTGCTGTTCGTCGGCACCAAGCGCCAGGCCTCGAAACCGATCGCGGAAGCCGCCGAGAAATGCGCGCAATATTACATGAACCATCGCTGGCTGGGCGGCACGCTGACCAACTGGCAGACGGTGTCGAAGTCGATCCAGCGGCTCAAGCAGCTCGACGAGATCCTTGGCGCCGGTGCCGAAGGGCTGACCAAGAAAGAGCGTCTCGGCATGGAGCGCGAGCAGACCAAGCTTCAGGCCAGCCTGGGCGGCATCCGCGAGATGGGCGGCCTGCCGGATCTGCTGTTCGTCATCGACGTGATGAAGGAAGATCTCGCCATCGCCGAAGCCAAGAAACTGGGCATTCCGGTGGTCGCCGTGGTCGATACCAATTGCTCGCCCAAGGGCGTGGACTACATCATTCCGGGCAATGACGATGCGGCCCGCGCCATCGCGCTCTATTGCGACCTGGTCAGCCGCGCGGCGATCGACGGCATGTCGGCGCAGCTCGGCGCCGCCGGGGTCGACCTCGGCGCGCTGGAAGAGGCCCCGGCCGAGGAAGCCGTTGCCGAGGAAGCCGCCGCCGAACCTGCGGATGCCGCGGCGCAGGGCGCCTGATCCACGTCGTCGAATTGTTGCCGGGCGCGGCTAGGCTCGCCCGGCCCGAAACCCTGGAATCCGAGGAGAGCCTCATGGCGATCACCGCAAGCATGGTGAAAGAACTGCGCGACACGACCGGCGCGGGGATGATGGACGCGAAAAAGGCGCTGACCGAAACGGACGGCGACATGGAAGCCGCGGTCGACTGGCTGCGCACCAAGGGCCTGGCCAAAGCCGCCAAGAAGGCCGGCCGCACCGCCGCCGAAGGGCTGGTGGGCGTGGCCGTCAAGGACGGCCGCGGCGTCGCGGTCGAAGTCAATTCCGAGACCGATTTCGTCGCCAAGAACGCCGATTTCCAGACGCTCGTGTCCCAATTCACCGAGGCCGCGCTCGACGTCGGCGACGTCGAGGCGCTCAAGGCCGCGCCGCTGGGTGGCAAGACCGTCGAGGTGGTCCTGACCGATGCCATCGCCCGTATCGGCGAGAACATGACCCTGCGCCGCATGGCCGCCATCGAGGGCGACGCGGTTGCCGCCTATGTCCATAACGCCGCCGCCGAGGGCATGGGCAAGATCGGCGTTCTGGTCGCCGTCAAGGGCACCGACAACGGCATCGCCAAGCAGATCGCGATGCATGTCGCCGCGACCAGTCCGGCCGCCCTGTCCGAGGCCGATCTCGACCCCGCGCTGATCGAGCGCGAAAAGGCCGTGCTCAGCGAGCAGGCGCGCGAATCCGGCAAGCCGGAGGCGGTGATCGAGAAGATGATCGAGGGCCGGATGAAGAAGTTCTTCGAGGAGGTCACCCTTCTCGGCCAGAAATTCGTCATCAACCC
>JASBUM010000041.1 GCA_030147905.1 Acidimangrovimonas sp. | reverse complement strand
GATCACCGGCGCCAACCCCTCCAGCGGCTCGTCCAGCATCAGCAGCCGCGGCCGGCCCATCAGGGTGCGCGCGATCGCCAGCATCTGCTGCTCCCCCCCGGAAAGCTGCCCGCCGGCATTGCGCCGCCGCTCCTTCAGCCGCGGAAAGAGGGCATAGGCTTCCTCGAGGCTGGCATCGCCCCGGATCCCCGCGATGATGTTTTCCTCGACGGTCAGCGAGGGGAAGATGTCGCGCGTCTGGGGCACCAGGCCAAGCCCCAGCGCCGCCCGCCGATGCGGCCGCAGCCCGTCGATGGCCGTGCCGTCAAGCCGGATCTCGCCACCATGGCGCCGGGTGAGCCCCATCACGGATGCCAGCAGCGTGGTCTTGCCCACACCGTTGCGCCCGATCAATGCAAGCCGTTCGCCCGGCCGAACGTCGAGGCTGACGCCGTTGAGGATCTGCGTGCGGCCATAGCCTGCGTGCAGGTCGCGGATCGACAGAATCGCGTCAGCCATGGCTGCCTCCGAGATAGAGCGCGCGCACCTGCGCGTCCGCCGCGATCGCCTCGGGGGTGCCCTCGGTCAGGATCGCGCCGGCCACCAGCACCACGATCCGCCGCGCGACCTTGAAGACCAGCGCCATGTCATGCTCGATCACCAGCACCGCCAGATCGGGGGGCAGTGCCGCGATCGCATCGGCGATCAGATGGCTTTCCGACGATGGCACCCCGGCTGCCGGTTCGTCGAGGATCAGGATGCGCGGCCGCAAGGCCAGCGTCATCGCCATTTCGACCAGCCGCTGCTGCCCATAGGCCAGAAGATCGACGCGCGTCGCCGCGAAGGGCTCCAGCCGGAACTGCGCCAGAAGTGCTTCGACCTCGGCCTCGACCGCCGGACGCGCGCCCGCCGCCCGCCACAGCCGCCGCGTCAGGCCGCGCCGCTCCAGCACCGGCAGGCGCAGGTTCTCGCGAACGCTGAGCCCGCGAAAGAGGTTGGTGATCTGGAAGGTCTTGGCGATTCCCGCCTTGACCCGCTGCGCCTCGCCCAGCCGTCCGATATCGCGCCCATCGAGCGTGACGCTGCCCGAGTCCGGCGCCAGAATCCCGGTAATCAGATTGGTGAAGGTCGACTTGCCCGCCCCGTTCGGGCCGATCAACGCCTTGCGGTCGCCGGGACGCAGATCGAAATCGATGTCGCGCGCAACGGCGATCCCGCCGAAGGCCTTGTTCAGGCCGCGCACCTCGAGCCCTTCCGCCGTCATCGTGCAACCTCCTTGCCCGGCCGCCGCCGCAGCCGCGCGGGCAACGCCAGAAGCCCGCCGGGCACCGCATAGACCACGGCCAGCACCAGCGCGCCGATGACGAAGAGCCAGTTGAAAGGATCGACCGAGGCGGCGACCTCATGCACGCCCATGAACACCGCCGTGCCCAGGATCGCGCCCCAAAGCCGTCCTGTTCCGCCGAGGATCAGCATGATCAGCGCCTCGGCCGAAAGCTGGAAGCCGTAAACGTTCAGGCTGACCAGCGCGGTGCTCTGCGCCTCCAGCGCGCCGGCGATGCCTGCGAAGACGCCGCCGATCACATAGACCGCGATCAGGTGGCGATAGACGGGCGTGCCGATGGCGCGCATGCGGGGCGCGCTTTCTCGGATGCCGCGCGCGGCCAGCCCGAAGGATGAGTTGGTGATCCGCCGCAGGATGGCGAAGCTCGCGATCAGCACGACAACGGCATAGACATAGCCCACGCGCCCGATGAAATCGAATTCGAAAAGGCCCAGAAGCCTGCCCATCTCGATCCCGCCAAGCCCATCGGCCCCGCCCGTCAGACCGGCATATTTATTGGCCAGTTCCCGCAGCACCTCTGTGACCGCGATCGACAGCATCAGGAGCGTCAGCCCGTGGCTGCGCAGCAGGAAAAGCCCCGATGCCAGTGCCACTACCGCGCCGGCAAGCCCACCCGCCACGAGCCCCGCCAACGGGTCGTTCGAGACATGGATCGCAAAGAGCCCCGCCGCATAGGCACCCGTACCGTACAATGCGGCATGGCCCAGCGTCGAGATCCCCGCCACGCCGAGGACGAAGTCCAGCGACAGCACGAAGAGCATCATGATCACCACCCGCGTGGTGAAGGCCAGATTGTAGGGAAACAGCAGATAGGCCGCCCCCGCCACGCCCGCCAGCAGTGCCAGACCCAGCAATTCGCGCGACAGGCCGACGGGCGTCCCGCCCCTTACGTTATCGCCGCGTCCGCCGCCTGTGCCGCCGCCCGTGCCGCCGCCACCGGCCCCGCGCCCGTCGCCGTCCGCACGGCGCGCCCGCGGCGCATCCACATGCGCCATCCCGTCCCCCTCAACGGCCATGGGTGGCCCTTCCCAGCAATCCGTCGGGCCGCCAGCCCAGCACGACGATCATCGCGACGTAGAAGAAGACGGTGCCGAACTGTGGCAGCAGGTAGCGCGTCGCGGTATCGAGGATGCCCAAGCCCAGCGCCGCCACGAAGGATCCGGTGATCGACCCCATGCCCCCCACCGCGACCACGGTCAGGAACAGCACCATGTAGCGCAGCGGGTAATAGGCATCGATCGGCAACAGCTCCGCGCCGAGGATCCCGCCGAGTGCCGCGAGCCCCGCCCCCAGCGCGAAAGTCAGCGTGAACAGCCGCGCCGTGTCGATGCCCAGACATCCCGCGGTATCCGGATGATCGACCGCCGCGCGCAGCTTGATGCCAAAGCGCGTCCGCTCGATCAGCAGATAAAGCCCCGCGATCACCGCAAGCCCGGCCCCGATGACGTAAAGCCGCTGCGTCGGCAGGGTGCGAAAGCCGAGGTCGACCGCGCCCGACATCGCACGCGGCAACCGGATCCCCAGGATCGTGGAGCCGAGCCAGAAATTCACGCTGGCGATCATCAGGAAGGTGATGCCGATCGTCGCCAGTACCTGTGTCAGCTCGCCCATGCGGTAGATCGGCCGATAGAGCACCCGCTCCATCGGCACCGAAAGCCCCGTCACCAGCATGATCGCCAGAACCGCCGCGGGGAGAAAGGGCATCCCCCAGGCCACCATCGCGACATGCGCCAGCACGCCCCCCAACATGGCAAAGCCGCCATGGGCAAGGTTGATCACCCGCATCAGCCCCATCGTCACCGACAGGCCGACCGAGATCATGAAAAGGATCATTCCATAGGCGATCCCGTCGATCAGGATCGAAGCCAAGGTCGTCATGCCCATCCCCGGATCGGCCGTCAGGACCGGGCGCTCCCTCGCGGGCGGGCGCCCGGCCGCCACCGGCCACGGCTGCGTTTACTTCGACACCAGCCCCAGATCGGGGACCATCTTGAAGGTCTCGACCTCCTTGTTGATCAGCTTTCCGTCCGCGCCCTTGGCGACGGTGCGGATATAGACGTTCTGATCGAGCGTGCGCGTCTTGGGATCTATGCGCACCGGGCCGCGCGGGCTTTCCCATTTCATGCCCAGAACGCCCTTGACCGCGGCCCTGCCGTCGGCGCCGTGCTTGGCGATCATCGCATAGAGGACATGCATGCCGTCATAGGCCCCGACCGAGGCGAAATTGGCCAGCGCGCCCGGATCGGCCTTGTGCAGCGCCGCCAGGAATTCGCTGTTGGCCTTCGACTGATGCGCGGCCGAATAATGGTGCGCGGTCATGATCCCCAGCGCCGCATCGCCAAGCGCCTGCAAGGTGGTCTCGTCGTCGACGTCGCCGGTGCCCAGGAACTTGATCCCGTCGGCCTTCAGCCCGTTGTCGTTATAGGCCTTGACGAAGGCGAAGGCCGGCGGTCCGGCGGGAATGAAGGTGAACAGCGCATCGGGCTTCTTGGCCTTGATGCGCTGCATGTAGGGCCCGAAATCCGAGGTCTGGATCGGCATCCGGATCTTGTCGATCACCTTGCCGCCCTTGGCGGTGAACGCCTTGGAAAATGCCTTTTCGGCGTCGATGCCGGGGCCGTAGTCCGTCACCGCGGTGACCACGGTCTTGATCCCGTTGGCCAGCGCCCAGTCGGCCATCGGTGCCGCGACCTGCGCCAGGGTGAAGCTGGTGCGGACGAAATAGGGCGATTTCTGCGTGATGATCGACGTCGCCGCGTTGAAGATCACCGTGGGCGTGTGGGCCCTGGTGATCAGCGGCGCCACCGCCAGCGCATTGGGGGTGAACGTGAAGCCCGCAAGATAGTTCACCCGGTCACGGACCAGCAGATCCTGCGTCGCCGACTTTGCCGCCGCCGGGTTGGGCCCGCCCGAATCCTTGTAGATGAATTCTATCGGGTGGCCGCCGGCACTGGTGCCGTGCTGCTCCTGATAGGCCTTGATCGCATCCTTGAACTGTTTGCCGTAGATGGCGAAAGGCCCCGAGAACGGGGCCACCACCCCGACCTTCACGGCCGAACCTGCAAGGGCGCCGCCGGCCGCAAGCGCCACCGACAGCGCCGCGCCGAGCGCAAGCGTCTTCAACGTCCAGGTCATGATGTCTCCTCCCTCCGTCCGGCCCCCTCCGGGCCCGGCGGTCCTGTTGCGTCGGCGGCAGGTTCCGCAAGGTCGGTAACAATGTCAACTATTTTGCATAGCCCCGCGCCCTCCCGCGTCCACCCCGCCGGACCCGGTCCCCGTGATGCCGCCGTCATCATGGCGCCGTCATCATGCCGCTGTCACGCCCACCGGGGGGGGCCTGATCTCCGCCGCGTTGTCCGCGCCAGCCACCCCGCCCAGCCACGGGTGCCGCCTGCGTCAGGTTGCCCAGCCCCGCCTTCTTCCGGGCCAAATACCGTCGCGCCGAAGGCGTCCGCACCCGCCACGGCGGCGGCGCCGCGCATGTCGGTGCGCGCGGGTGCCACACGCCCGCGCAGGCCGCGCGCCCGTCCACGGGCGTGCCGGTCCGGCGCCGCCGGCAACCATCGCCTGGCCGTTTCCGTGCCGGATGCGGCCATGCCGTCAGCCGCGGGCCAGCAGGGCCTCGATCTCGGCGCGGGCGGGCATCGACGGCGCGGTCCCCGCCCGTGTGACGGCGATCGCGGCGGTGGCGCAACCGAAGCGGACCGCCTCGGCCGGATCGCGCCCCTCGGCCAGCGCCACCGCCAGGCCGCCGGTGAAGGCATCCCCCGCGCCCGTGGTCTCCACCACCGGGCCGGCATCCAGCGCCGGAACATGAAGCGCGCGGCCCCCGTCCATGTAAAAGGCACCCTGTGCGCCCAGCGTGACGACCACCGCCCCCGCACCCATGGCCCGCAACCGCTCGGCGGCGCTGCGCGCGTCCGACACCCCGCCCACCGCAATGCCGGTCAGTGCCTCGGCCTCACTCTCGTTGGGCGTCAGCAGATCGCACAGGGAAAGCATACCCGCCGGCAGCGGTGCCGCAGGGGCCGGATTGAGGATGGTGCGCGCGCCGCCTGTCCGCGCGATCTCCAGCGCGCGATGCGCCGCCGCCACCGGCTGTTCCAGCTGGGTGACGAAGACCGCCGCATTCGCGATCAGCGCCCGGCGCGCCTCGACATCGGCCACGCCCAGATCGCCCCCCGCGCCCGGCGCCACGATGATCGCATTCTCGCCCGAGCCATCCTCGACGAAGATATAGGCCGCGCCGGTATAGCCGGCGTCGTCAAGCGTGATCTCCGGGCGCACGCCCGCCTCGGCCCAGGTCGCCTGCGCCAGATCGCCGAAGGCGTCACGTCCAAGGCGGGTGATGAAATGCACCTCTCCCCCCGCCCGCGCCGCCGCCACCGCCTGGTTCGAGCCCTTCCCCCCGGGGCCAAGCCGGAACCCGGTTCCCAGCACGGTCTCCCCCAGCCGCGGGGCCCGGGCCGCCCGATAGGCGGTATCGGCAACGAAGACGCCCAGGATCACGATCTTTCCAGCCATCTCCCGTCCCTCCTAGCCCTCGGGTCCGATCACGCCCTTGCGCAGGATGAAACACCCGTAAAAGCGGCGCTCGCCGGTCTGGATCACGGCAAAGGATTCGCGCGCGCGGTCGTAGAAGGCGAACCGCTCGATCCCGATCATCGGACGCGGACGGCCCTCGGCGGCATCGATCGCCGACTGGACCTCGGCCTGGACCGGGGGAATTTCGTCCGGCGCGTCGACCATTTCCATCCGGCCGGCGAAATCCTCGACGAAGGTATCCAGCGGCAGGACCGACAGGATCACCTGCATGGCGGCGGCCGCGGTCAGGTTGTCCATACGCAGAAGGCGTCCGTATCCCGTGCTGCGTGCCACCGATTCTGACGGGAAATTGGTATCGGCCAGTACCAGCGTATCGCCGTGGCCCATCGCCCTCAGCACGTAAAGCACCTCGGCGTTGAGGCGCGGATCAAGTCCCTTGAGCATGCTCTCCTCCTATCCCATTCAACCGGCCGGTGATCGCGGCGCCGCCTGCCCGGCCGCCCAAAACGTATCCAGCCGCTGCGCGACCGCCAAGGCCAGCGCGGCATGAGCAGCGGCGTCGAGATGCACCCCGTCCACGCCGGATACCGCGACCACCGCGCCGGCGTCGAGGAAATCCGCACCCAGCGTCTCCGCAACCCCCTTGTAAAGCGCCGCCAGCCGCCGCCCTTTCGCGGCACCGCCGGCAAACATCTCGGCCAGACAGCCGCGCTCCTCGATCGGGGGCGGTGCCACGATCAGAAGCCGCGGCGCCCGCCCGCCCGGCCCTGCCCCCCGTATCGGGCCCGCGGGGGCGCCCGCAAGGATCATCCGTGCGAGCCGCGCCACCGACAGCGCGACATCGCCCGCCGTGACGGAAAAGCGTGCCTTGAGATCGTTGGTGCCCAGCATCATCACCACCGCGTCCAGCGGCGCATGCGTTTCGAGCAGCGCCGGCAGCACCCTGAGCGCGTTGCGATGCGCCCCCTCGATGGGATCGTCATGCACCGTGGTGCGGCCCGGCAGCCCCTCTTCGATCACCTCGATGGTCGATCCGCACATTGCCCCGGCAAGCCTGCCGGGCCAGCGCTCGGCCCGCCCCAGCCGGCCGCGCGCGGCCAGCGATTCCATCGCGACGGTGCCGTGGGTATTCGAATCGCCCAGGCACAGGACGACACGCGCCGGCCCGGCCTTCACAGCCGCGCCCCGCCGTCGGGGTCGAACAGATGCACGGCCGCAGGCGCGAAGCCAAGCGTCAGCGCGGCACCCGGCCGGGCCTCCAGCCGATCGCGCATCACCGCGGTGATCTCGCGCCCCCCCGCCCGCATCACGACATGGGTCTCCGCGCCCGTGGGCTCGACCACCGCGACGGTGCCCGTGATGCCGAGATCGGCGCGCTCCAGATGCTCGGGGCGGATGCCGACCGTCACCGGCCGGCCATCGATCCCGCCCGCCGGCGCCCCCTTGGCGGCCATCACCGCAGGTCCCAGCGCCACCTCGGCGTCCAGCACCGAAAGGACCGGATG
>JASBUM010000038.1 GCA_030147905.1 Acidimangrovimonas sp. | reverse complement strand
CGCGTCGCGCCGGAAGATGCGGCATGCGCCGGTCGCGCGCATCCGTTCCGCGTTGGTACGGATCAGGGCGCGTGCCCGCGTGCCGTCGTCGACGAAGGTCACGCGCGCGGCGCCGCGCGACAGCGCCTCGAGGCCCAGCGCTCCGGTGCCGGCGAACAGGTCGAGCACCCGCGCATCGGTGATCGGGTCGCCATAGCCGCCGTTGACCAGCAGGTTGAAGATCGATTCGCGCACGCGGTCGGTGGTGGGGCGCAGATGGGCGGCCGGGTCCCCCGCGCCGACATCGGCCAGTTTCAGCCCGCGAAAGGCGCCGCCGATGATCCTCATGCCTTCAGCAGCGACTTGAGATCCGTCGCCGGATCGTCGAGGACCCGCGCGTCGGGACTGCGCCCCATCTCGATCAGCCGCTTGCCGATCATGTAGGCGCGGGCGTCGTTCATCGCATCGACGGCCAGCAGCCTGTCGCCCGCGAAATACCACACCGAATCGCCCGCGCCTGCCTCGCCGCCCCGGCGCTGCACCGTGCGGTCGTAGCCGGTGTTCAGTCCGGCGATCTGAAGCTTCACGTCATACTGGTCGGACCAGAACCACGGCCGGGCGACATAGGCCCGCTCGGCGCCCAGCATGTTGTCGGCCACGCATTCGGCATGGTCGATGGCGTGCCCCACGCTTTCCAGACGAATGCGGCCGTCGCGCCATGGAAAGGAGGCGCAGTCGCCCGCGGCCCAGATCGCCGGGTCGGAGCTGCGCCCGAAGGCATCGGTGCGAATGCCGTTCTCGACCGCGAGGCCCGCCCCTTCGGCCAGCGACGTGGCCGGGGCGATGCCGATGCCGACGATCGCGAGGTCGGCCGGGATCCGGGTGCCGTCGGCCAGAACCGCGGCGCGGAGTTGCCCGTCCTCGCCCTCCAGCGCCGCCAGCGCCGTGCCTTCGCGCAGGTCCACGCCATGGTCGCGATGCAGCTTGCGGAAGTAATCCGCGGTCGCCGCCGCCGCCACCCGTTGCAGGATCCGCGGCGCCATCTCGATCAGGGTGACGGACAGCCCGCATTTGGCGCCGACCGCCGCGGCCTCGAGCCCGATATAACCGCCGCCGACGATCACCAGCCGCCGCCCCGCCCTGAATTCGGGCGCGAAGCGATCGACATCAGTCAGGGTGCGCACGGTGTGGACCCCCGCCAGATCGCCGCCGATCGCGGCCGGAAGGCGCCGCGGAACCGCGCCCGTGGTCAGCACGAGCCGGTCATAGCCGATCCAGTCGTCACCGAGCGCCACGCGCCGGCCCGCACGGTCGATCGCGGTCACGGGGACGCCAAGGCGCAGGTCGATCGCCTGTTCAGCATAGAATTCGTCGCTGCGCAGGAACAGCCTGTCGGCCCCCATTTCGCCCAGCAGATACTGCTTGGACAGCGGAGGGCGCTGATAGGGGGGGTGCGGCTCCTCGCCGATCAGGGTCAGCGGACTGTCGTAGCCCCCGGCGCGCAGCCGCGCGGTCAGCGATGCGCCCGCCTGCCCTGCGCCGATCACCACGATCCCGGTCATTCATCCATCCCATTCGCACTGGCCGTCGACAGGGCGGAGCCTATATGCCATGCCATTGGAAACGCAATGTGCAAGGGAAGTACCCATGACGATTTCGATTGGCGATCGCCTGCCCGAAGCCGAGCTTCTGGCGATGGGCAAGAACGGGCCCGAAACGGTTTCGCTCGCGTCGCTGACCCGCGGCAAGAAGGTGGTGATCTTCGCGGTGCCGGGCGCCTATACGCCCACCTGCAGCAACGCCCATGTGCCCAGTTTCATCCGCACCAAGCCGCAATTCGACGAAAGGGGCGTCGACCGGATCATCTGTATCGCGGTCAACGATCCCTTCGTGATGAAGGCCTGGGGTCAGGCCACCGGTGCCGAGGAAGCGGGGATCATGCTGCTGGGCGATCCC
>JASBUM010000036.1 GCA_030147905.1 Acidimangrovimonas sp. | reverse complement strand
CGCAGGTGCGCGCGGTCTGCAGATCGATCAGGGCCTCCGTGCCCACATGAACAAGGTCTACGGGCTGATGTCGCTGGCGATGCTGGTGACCGGCGGCGTCGCCTTCTTCGTCGGCTCCAACCCCGCGCTGCTACAGGCGATCTTCGGCTCGCCCCTGCGCTGGGTGGTGATGTTCGCGCCGCTGGTCGTGGTGTTCGCCTTCGGCGCGCTGGTCAACCGGATGTCGGTGGCAACGGCCCAGATAGTGTTCTTCGCTTTCGCCGCGCTTATGGGGCTGTCGATCAGCTACATCTTCGCGATCTACACCGGCGTCTCGATCGCGCAGACCTTCCTGGTCACCGCGATCGCCTTCGCCGGGCTCAGCCTCTACGGCTACACCACCAAGCGCGATCTGTCGGGCTTCGGAACCTTCCTGATGATGGGGGTGATCGGGCTGATCGTGGCCTCGGTGGTCAACATCTTCGTGGGCTCGCCCGCGATCATGTTCGCGATCTCGGTGCTCGGCGTGCTGATCTTCGCCGGCCTGACGGCCTATGACACCCAGAACATCAAGGCCACCTACATCCAGATGGCCCAGGCCGGCGATCAGGAATGGC
The DNA here is from genome assembly GCA_030147905.1 of Acidimangrovimonas sp. Next base: position 3,828 of record JASBUM010000036.1, on the reverse strand, counting down.
TGGGCAAGTCGGCGATCATGGGGGCGCTGAACCTCTATCTCGACTTCCTCAACATGTTCATGTTCCTGCTCCAGTTCATGGGCAACCGGAACTGATCGAGGAGCGCCCACGGGCGACTGACGCGAAATCCGGGAGCCGGCGCCAACGCGCCGGCTTCTTGCGTTGCGGCGCACGGTTACGCCGCGCGTGCGCCAAGCAACCCGGTCCCGCCCCTTGCCAGGACGACCAGCAGCACAAGCCATGATCCGAACCGACGGCCCGTCCTCGCCGTTCTACGGCGAGTGAAAGGACCGCCGGACCGCCGCGCGCGCCGCGCCCCGCTCGGTTCGCTGCCAGGGGCCGGCACGGAGGCAAAGACCGGCGGCGATCCGGCATGCGCCCCCCCCCGATATGAAAAAGCCGCGCGATCGCGCGGCTTTCCCGAAAGACACTTCGCGGCGCCGATCCGGGCGCAGCGGCGGCGAGATCCTACTTGATCTTGCCTTCCTTGTATTCGACATGCTTGCGCACGACCGGGTCGTATTTGCTGATCGTCATCTTCTCGGTCATGGTGCGGGCGTTCTTCTTCGTCACGTAGAAATGCCCGGTGCCCGCCGTCGAGTTCAGACGGATCTTGATCGTCGTCGGCTTCGCCATCGTCGTTTCTCCTGCAGCCGGACGGCGGCGCCGCGCCGTTCCGTGGAATCCTTGAAGCCCGCCTTTTACCCGTGCGACACCCGAAGTCAACCGCTATTCGGCGCCGGAGCAAAGAGCCGGGCATAGGCCGCAGGCGTGATCGCCATGGCTGCCCGAAAGCTTCGGGTCAGATGGGCCTGATCGGCAAAGCCCGTCGCCGCAGCCACCACTCCGGGGGCCGCGCCCTGCCGCAGCAGGCCCGCCGCGCGCGTGATCCGCCTCTGGCGCAGATAGGTTTGCGGCGGCACCCCCAGAACCGAAGCGAAGCCGCGCGCCAGGTGGCGTGGCGACAGACCCGCCGCCCCCGCGACCTCCTCGAGGCGCAGGGGCTGATCGAGATGCGTCTCGATGTAGTCGCGCGCCCGCGCCACCGCGCCGCGATCCACCGCCGCCCCGCCGGCGCGGCGTGTTCGCGCCCCATGCCGGCGCCCCAGATCCGCGAAGAGCGCCAGAAGCGCCGCTTCGCCCATGGGCGCGCCCGATGCGCCCAGCGCCGCCATCGCACGCGCCCATAGACCGGCGTCCTCGATGGCACAGGCAATGAAATCGCCGCTTTCGGGAAGGCCAGCCGCCGCCATCAGGGCCGCAGTCGGATAACAGGTGAGATAGCGCAGCCGCGAGCCGTCGCCGAGCGTGGCGCCGCTGTTGACCTCGCCGGGATTGAGCACGACCAACCCGCCGCGCGAAACCTGGTGGCTTTCTCGACCGCGCCGGAAGCTCAAAACCCCGTCGAGCACCGCGCAAAACATCAGCGTATCGTGGCTATGCGGGGCAAAGCTGAAATGGTGCAGGTCGGCCTCGACGATCCCGGTGCCGCCGAAGCCGGGGACCACCGTCCAGCGCACCCGCTCGTCCGGCGCCGGTTCGCCCCCCCTTGCGATGTCCGTTTGGTTCAAGACGCCCCCCGTGGCGACCCCTATAGAGAAGCGAGTAGACCGAATCCGCACCGAGCCCGCAATGCCTCCGTTCCCGATCCTTCCCTTCCTGGGCTTCTGCCTGGTCGCCTCGGCCACGCCCGGCCCCAACAACATGATCAACCTCACGCAGGGGCTGCGGGTCGGCATGCGGCGCGCCCTGCCCTTCGCGCTGGGCGCCGCGCTGGGCGTGGGCGTGATGCTGGCGCTGGCGCAGATCGGGTTGGGGGCGGTGTTCGCGCAATTGCCGGCGCTGCGTCTGGCCATGCGCGCGCTGACCACGCTCTTTCTGCTCTATCTGGCGTGGAAGATCGCGACCGCGGGCCCCATCGACGCTGCCGGAACGGAGCGGCTGGTCGGCTTCGGGGGCGGGTTCGCCTTCCAGTGGGTCAACCCCAAGACCTGGGCGGCCGTCCTGGCGATGGCCACGATCTACCTGCCGGCCCGCCCCGATGCCGGCTCTGCCGTGCTGGCGGGTACGCTGTTCGCCGCCGTCGGCCTGACTACACAGCCGCTCTGGATCGGGTTCGGCCGCCTGCTGCGTCGGCATCTGGCGGTGCCGGCGCGTGCCCATGCATTCAACATCGTCGCGGCGGTGCTGCTTCTGGCCAGCACATTGCCGGTGATACTGGGCTGAACCCGGGCCGGACAGGCCCGGTGCGCGGATGGCCTGTAAGCCGGATTCTGTCCGGGGACGGTCGTCTGTCCCCGGGATGACCATTCCTCTAGGCCTGCCGTTACCGACAGGCTCAAGCTGCCTACCCGGGCCCCGGGCCAAAGCATCCCCGCGAACTTGCCGCCGGGTATGAACCCCGCCGGCGCACCCGCATGGGGCCCCTATTCGGCATTGCTCCCGGTGGGGCTTGCCGTGCCGGTCCTGTTGCCAGTCCCGCGGTGGGCTCTTACCCCACCGTTTCACCCTTACCCCGGACGGGCCGGGGCAGTTTGATTTCTGTGGCGCTTTCCCTCGGGTTTCCCCGGCCGGGCGTTACCCGGCACCGCCGCTTCATGGAGTCCGGACTTTCCTCGCGCACCAAGGGTGCCCGCGGCCATCCGGCCATCCGCGCGGCCCCCCTGTTAGGCGCTTGCGAGCAGGCGGTCAATCGCCCACCGCATCCGGTGCCGGAAAACGCCGCGCCAGATCGGCCGCCAGGGCGACATCGGCCTCATCGGTCGGGCCGGTTCGCTTCCACGGGCGGAAGCGCAGGCGGAACGCGGACAGGATCACCTCGGTCTCGACCGGCGCATAACCGAGGCGCAGCGCATGGGCACGGAAGGCGCGCGCTTGCCCGGCCGCGTCGGCGCGATCGTCGGCCGGTTCCGGCACTGCGACCTGCGGCCAGATCGCCAGCCCCTGCCGCGCAAGCCGGCGCCAGTCGAAACGCAGGCCCGGGTCGATCTTGCGACCGAGCGCCATGTCGGAATGCGCGATCACGCCCTCGGGCCGGATCGACCATCGGGTCAGGATTTCGCCAAGCAGCGCTTCGAGCCGCCGCATCAACGGCTCGGCGAAGGGCTGGAAGCCGTCGTTGTCCAGCTCGATCCCGACGGAATGGGAATTGACGTCGTCGATCGCGCCCCAGCTGCCGCCGCCGGCATGCCAGGCGCGCATTTCCTCGTCGACCAGCGAGGCGAGGCTGCCGTCACGCCCGATCAGGTAATGCGCCGAAACTTCGGCCACGGGGTCGCACAGACGCTCGATCGCGGCCTCGGCACTGTCCATGGCAGTGTAATGCAGCACCACGAGCGACGGCCGCGCCGCGCCGCGCCGCTCTCCGAAATTCGGAGAACGGGCCATGGTCAGCCGCCGTTCTTGAGACCCTGCGCGGTGCCGGTCCGCTCCGACGCGCGGGCCTTGGCGATCCCCTGGCGGAACGGCGTCGGATCCCAGCTGCACGCAAAGCCGTCGCCGTCGGGATCGAGATCCAGCGGGTCACGCTGCGGTCCGCCACGGGCAAGGAAGGCTTCCTGCGCCAGATCGGGCGAGGCATAGCGCGCACAAGCCCGCTCCGAATAACCCTTCCCGAAGAGACTGAACCGCTTGTAGATCTGCTGCCCGACATTGTTGGTGGTCGACAGTGCATAGGCGGCGATATCGGGGCCGTCCGAACCCGGCCGCGGAGGAAGCGGCTTGGGCGGGATGATCTTGTATTCGGCCCGCATCCGCGCCAGCCGCTCGGCATCCTGCTTGATCGAGACGCGCGACTTCACCGCGTTGAAGTTCTGTTCGTCCGAGATC
>JASBUM010000035.1 GCA_030147905.1 Acidimangrovimonas sp. | reverse complement strand
GCGTAGTCGTTGAAATCATGCGCGCCGGTGATCTTGACCGCGCCCGAGCCGAAGGCGGGATCGGGATATTCGTCGGTGATGATCGGGATCAGCCGGCGATGTTCCTTCGGCCCCACCGGGATTTCGCACAGCTTGCCGACGATCGGCGCATAGCGGCTGTCGCCTGGATGGACCGCCACCGCGCCGTCGCCGAGCATGGTTTCGGGCCGGGTCGTGGCGATCGAGATGTAATCGCGGACCTCCTCGAAGGTGACGTTCCCGTCGGCGTCCTTTTCCTGGTAAAGATAGGTCTCGCCGCCCGCGAGCGGATATTTGAAATGCCACATATGGCCCGCGACCTCGATATTCTCGACCTCGAGATCGGAGATCGCGGTTTCGAAATGCGGGTCCCAGTTGACCAGGCGTTTGCCGCGGTAGATCAGCCCGCGGCGATGCATCTCGACGAAGGCGCGGATCACCGCGTCATGAAAATTTCCCTCTTCGCCCGCGGGCGCATTCGGCGCGCCGGACATGGTGAAGGCCTCGCGCGACCAGTCGCAGGAGGCGCCGAGACGCTTGAGCTGGCCGATGATATTCCCGCGCGAGCGGATCTTCTGTTCCCAGACCCGGGCGACGAAAGCGTCACGCCCCATCTCGCGGCGGTTCGGCTCGCCCTTGGCGGCCATGTCGCGTTCGGTGACCATCTGGGTGGCGATGCCGGCGTGATCCGTGCCCGGCTGCCACAAGGTGTCATGGCCGCGCATCCGGTGCCAGCGCACCAGAATATCCTGAAGCGTGTTGTTGAACGCATGGCCCATGTGCAGCGAGCCGGTGACATTGGGCGGCGGGATCACGATGCTGAAGGTCTCGGCGCCGGGCTTGGCATTGGCCCCGGCCCGGAAGGCGCCGGCGCTTTCCCAGGCTCCATAGATGCGGCTCTCGGCCTCGGCCGCGTCGAAGGTCTTTTCCATCGGCATTTCTGTACCCGATCCAGCGTTTCGGTCCGATTTAGAGGAGACGGCGCCAAAGGCCAAGGGCGGATCGCGCCGGCCACATGCAGCCGTCAAAGACGCGCCGGCGCATCCGTGGCGGCCTAACCGGCTACAGCGCGCGGTCGATCCGGGTCGAAAGCTGGATCAGGCTTTCGGATGAGCGCACCCCGGGGATGCCGCCGATCTGGTCGAGAACCGAGTCCAGCGACTGGGTGGATTCGGCCGCGACCTGAAGGATCAGGTCGAAGCGCCCGGTGGTGGTATGGACGATCTCCACCTCGGGCATGGTGCGCAGCCGCTGCAAGATGGTGGGCGTGGATCGCGGCTCGATCTGCAGCAGGACGGTCGCGCGGATTCGTCGGGCCATCACCACATTGCCCAGTTTGATCGTGTAGCCGGCGATCACGCCGGAGCGTTCCAGCCGTTCGATCCGGGCCTGAACGGTGGACCGGGCGACCTTGAAACGCCGCGCCAGCCGCGAGGTCGAGGTGCTCGAATCTGCGGCAAGCGCGGTCAGGAGCTTTTCGTCGAGTTCATCCATCAAATATGCCCGCGTTTTTCGTCATTCTGCCCACGATTCCGCACAATTCAACTCTTTTCATCGGTGAAAATGTCCATCATATGCAGCACATTCGTTTTCAGGACCGAAGGGCGGCGCAAGCCCGTACCTGGCCTGGTTTGGTTCTACGCGCAAAGCGGCTCCGAACTGGTTATCCAGGGCAGGGGAAGGCTGCGCTCTGTTGGCAACGAAAGGATGCGCCGATGGGGCTGTCGAAAACGATCTGGACGTCACCGTCCGAATTCCTCCGTCAGAACCGGCCGGACAATCCGGTGATGTTCTTCTCGCCCGGCGTGCTTCAGGCCACGGCACGGCGTTATCTCGACGGATTTCCGGGCCTTGTCACCTATGCGGTGAAGTCGAACCCCGATCCGATCGTGATCGAGAATCTCGTCGCCGCCGGGTTGCGCGGCTTCGACGTGGCATCGCCCGAGGAGATCCGGCTCATCCGGCGTCTCGCCCCGGGGGCTGCGATGCATTACAACAACCCGGTCCGCTCGCGCGCCGAGATCGCGGCGGCCGTGGCCATGGACGTGAAGTCCTACTCGGTCGACAGCCGTAGCGAGCTGGAGAAGCTGATCGAGGGCGTCCCGGCCGAGGGACGCGAGATTTCGGTACGTTTCAAGCTGCCGGTGTCGGGCGCGGCCTACAATTTCGGCGCCAAGTTCGGCGCCACGGTCGAGCTTGCGGAAAGCCTTCTGCGGCGGGTGGCCGAGGCGGGCTTCACGCCCTCGCTCACCTTTCATCCGGGCACCCAGTGCATCGACCCGGCGGCATGGGAGACCTACATCCATACCGCGGCGGATATCGCGCGTGCGGCCGGTGTGCGCATCGCGCGGCTCAACGTGGGCGGGGGGTTCCCGTCGCACCGGCTCAACGAGGTGATGCCGCGCATCGAGGCGACGTTTGCCCTGATCGACAGCGCGACCGCCGCCGCCTTCGGCGACAGCCGCCCGGCGCTGATCTGCGAACCCGGCCGCGGCCTTTGCGCCGAGGCCTTCGTGCTTGCGACGCGGGTCAAGGCACTGCGCGACGACGAGCATGTGTTCCTCAATGACGGCGTCTACGGCGCGCTGACCGAACTGCCGATGATCGGCGTCATCGACCGGACCGAGGCGATCTCGCCCGAGGGCGAGCGGCGACGCGGCGCCGGCGTGGCGCGAATCGTCTTCGGGCCGACCTGCGACAGCGTGGACCGCCTGCCGGGCGAATTGCCCTTGCCCGAGGATCTCGAGGAAGGGGATTACCTGCTGTTCCGCGGTCTCGGCGCCTATTCGATGGCGACCAACACGCGGTTCAACGGCTTCGGCGATCTGGGTCTGGCCACCGTGCTTTCGCTTCAGGGCTGACCGGCGGGGGCGCGCGCCGCCGGGGACGCCGGCCGCGCGCGGGACAACGCGCCGCCGGTCTTCGGGGTCGGCCGGTTCGTTCGCGCCTTGCGCAACTTCGTGTTCTCGCCGCGCTTCGGACCTCGCGCTCGGCGGCGCGGTGCCATGCGCCGGCCCATCCTTGCCGCCTGGCCTGCCCCGAAGCCCCGGGCTCTGGACAGTGCCGCGCCAGCGGTTACCTTGCGCGTCAGGAAACGCGTGGGGATGCCAATGTCGAAATTCGGAGAAAGTCAGTCGATCAAGCGTGTCGAGGACGTACGCCTTCTTACGGGTGGTGGCCGCTATGTCGATGACATCGCCCCGGCGAACGCCTTCCATGCGCTGTTTCTCCGCGCGCCGGCTGCCCATGCCACGATCACGCGGCTGGACCTGGACGCGGCGCGGGCGGTGCCGGGTGTGCGGCTGGTGCTGGACGCCGAGGCGCTGGCGGATGGCGGCGTGGCGTTGGCGATGCGTGCGCTGCTGGTGAAAAACCGCGACGGATCGGGCGCGGCGGCCCCCGAACGGCCACTTCTGGCGCGCGGACGTATCCGCTACGTCGGCGAACCGGTCGCCGTCGTGGTGGCCGAGACGCTCGCCGCGGCGCGCGATGCGGTCGAGGCGATCGAACTCGATTACGATGACCTGCCGGTGCACATGGAACTGGCGCCGGGCGGGCCGGAGATCCATCCCGAGGCGCCCGACAATGTGGCCTTCGACTGGGCCTTCGGCGACGAGGAGGCCACCGCGAAGGCATTCGAGAAGGCTGCCCATGCCGTGCGCCTGTCGATGGTCGACAATCGCATCATCGTGAATTCGATGGAGCCGCGCGGCGCCTTTGCCGAGTGGCAGGACGGCCGGCTGCACCTGAGCTTTGGCGGCCAAGGTGTGTGGGGCATGAAGGCGCAGCTTGCCCAGACGCTGGGCCTGCCCGAGGACGCCGTGCGCGTGACCAACCCCGACGTCGGCGGCGGCTTCGGAATGAAGGCCGGTGCCTATCCCGAATATTTCGTCATTGCCCATGCCGCGCGCGAACTCGGCCATCCGGTGCGCTGGTTCTCCGACCGCGGCGAGGCCATGCAGAGCGACAACGGCGGGCGCGATCTGATCTCGACGGCCGAGCTTGCCTTCGACGACGATCTGCGGCTGACGGGCTATCGCGTCAACATCCTGTCAAACCTCGGCGCCTACAATTCGGGTTTCGGGCAGTTCATCCAGTCCGAGATT
>JASBUM010000032.1 GCA_030147905.1 Acidimangrovimonas sp. | reverse complement strand
AGCGCGGTGCCGTCGCTTCTGCTCTCCCCGGCCGGCTTGACCGCGGTGACGCTGTTCTGCGCTGGCGGTTGCAAGACCGGCTGATTCAACCATTGCGGCGCGCTTGGCGCGGCCAGCCCAAGTCCCGTTACCTGTGTCATTTCGTTCCCTGGCCTCGTCGGTCAATGCCCCGGCCTCCAGACTAGGGCGCAGATCTTGCCAGCGGGTTAACGGCCTTCGGGATGGAGGGCACTGCCGTAGAGGTGCAGCAAGAAGCGCTCGGCGCCCTGAAAGGGATCCGTCTGCGCGGGACCCAGGACGTGGCGCACCTGGATGTCGAAATCGGCGTAATGCTGTGTCGTCGCCCAGATCGAGAACAGCAGGTGATAGGGGTCGATCCGTGCCAGTCGCCCGTCGCGGGCCCAGGCCTCTATCAGCGCGGCCTTCTCGTCGACGAGCGTCTTCAGCTCCCCCTCGATATGGTCGAGGAAACGTGGTGCGCCCTGCAGAATCTCGTTGGCGAAGAGCCGGCTTTCGCGCGGGAACTGGCGGCTCATGGCGAGCTTGCGTCGCACGTATGACAGGATCTCGGCAACCGGTTCTCCCTCCGGATCCAGCGCGCGCAGCGGTGCCAGCCAGGTTTCCAGAAGCTCGGACAGAAGCGCGAGGTGGATCGCCTCCTTCGACGGGAAGTAGTATAGAAGATTGGGTTTCGACAATCCGGCCAGTTCGGCGATCTGGTCGAGCGTCGCGCCGCGGAACCCGTGTTGGGAGAATACCTCGAGCGCCGCGTCGAGGATGACGCGCGAGTTTCTCGCCTGGATCCTGGTGCGCGCCCGGGGGCGGGTCATGCCGATGCTCCTTTCCCGCCGCGCGACCGCCGGGCCGGGCAATCGCGTGCCGCCTGTCGGTCCGTCTTGACTGGCCTAGATGCTCTGGTAGCGTGCCGCTGACCGCCCGGTCAAACATTGATTGCCGTCGCGTCATGCCGGCGCGACCCGATGGGGAGTGAACCGATGGCTCTGGACCGCAAATCGGCCCCCAACGACCTTGCCGCATTCTGGATGCCGTTCACCGCGAACCGGCAGTTCAAGAAGGCGCCGCGGTTGTTGGTGGGCGCCAAGGACATGCATTACACCACCGCCGACGGGCGGCAGGTGCTGGACGGCACCGCGGGGCTGTGGTGTTGCAACGCCGGCCATTGCCGGCCGAAGATCACCGAGGCGGTCCGCCAGCAGGTCGGCGAACTGGATTACGCCCCGGCCTTCCAGATGGGCCATCCCATCGCCTTCGAGATGGCCAACCGCCTGATCGATATCGCGCCCGAAGGAATGGAGCATGTCTTCTACACCAATTCCGGCTCGGAATCGGTGGAGACCGCGCTCAAGCTGGCGCTGGCCTATCACCGCGCCCGCGGCGAGGGCAGCCGGACCCGCCTGATCGGGCGCGAGCGGGGCTATCACGGGGTCAATTTCGGCGGCATCTCGGTGGGCGGTATCGTCAACAACCGCAAGATGTTCGGCACCCTGCTGACGGGGGTCGACCATCTGCCCCACACCCATCTGCCCGCCAGAAACGCCTTTACCCGCGGTCAGCCCGAACACGGCGCCGAACTCGCCGATGAGCTGGAGCGGATCGTGGCGCTGCACGGCGCCGAGACCATCGCCGCGGTGATCGTCGAGCCGATGGCCGGCTCCGCCGGCGTCATCCTGCCGCCCAAGGGCTATCTGGAGCGGCTGCGCGCGATCACCGCCAAACATGGCATCCTGCTCATCTTCGATGAGGTGATCACCGGTTTCGGCCGTCTGGGCAGCAGCTTCGCGGCCGAGCATTTCGGCGTGCAGCCCGATATCATCACCACGGCCAAGGGCCTGACCAACGGGGTCATCCCGATGGGTGCGGTGATGACCACCAAAGCCGTGCATGAGGCCTTCATGCAGGGGCCCGACCACGTGATCGAATTGTTCCACGGCTATACCTATTCGGGCAACCCGATCGCCTGCGCCGCCGGTATCGCGACGCTCGACACCTATCGCGAGGAGGGATTGTTCGAACGCGCTGCCGAACTCGCACCCTATTTCGAGGAGGCCCTGCATTCGCTCAAGGGTGCGCGGCATGTGATCGACATCCGCAACATGGGGCTTGTCGGCGCGGTCGAGCTGGAGCCCATGGATGGCGCGCCGACGAAGCGCGCCTTTACCGCCTTCCTCAAGGCCTATGAGAAGGGCGTCTTGATCCGCACCACCGGGGATATCATTGCCATGAGCCCGCCGCTGATCATCAGCCGCGAACAGATCGATCAACTGGTCGGCACGCTGGGCGAGATTCTCGAGACGCTCGAATAACCGCGCCGCGACTTGCTGTCCGGACAAGGGGCGGGGCCGGATCGGTCCCGCCCTGCGCTTTTGCAGGCCGCGCGGCGAAAACGGTGGCTGGGCACCGGCGGGACGCGCGCGCCCGGGCCGTTCATCCATGCAGGCGCGCGCGGCCGCCGAGGGCCGTCCCGTGGCGCCCGCCCTTGTGCGCTGGTGCGCGGACTATGTGCGCACTTGCACAAGGTGCGCGGATTCGCGCAGGTGGTGCTTGATGCAGGTCAAAGTGGTATCGCGCATGCCCAAATATCACGGTGGCGAAGAGGGTGGCCTCTTCAAGTGACCTGAACGAAGCGCCGGCGCGTCCTTCAGCGCCGGCAGGAGCGATAGCCATGACGCAGACAATGACGAGACGTATCGCGGGCGGGGCCGCGGCGGCGCTGTTGGCCGCTGGCGCGACCCTGGCGCTGTCGGGGCCCGCCGCGGCCCAGAACAGCACCGCGCAGGCAACCGTGCGCACCATATACGTGGTGCCCGACGACATGGGGCTGGTGGGAGCGGACGGCAAGCATCACGACACATTTCTGCCCGCCAACATCCTTCTCAAGAAGGGTGAGAAGGTGACCCTGGTCTTCATCAACCACGATGACATGCCGCACAGTTTCAGCGATCCGAAGCTGGGCGTGAACGTCATCGTGCGGCCGGGCAAGCATGTGGCCGGCAGCAGCGAGGTCAAGCCCACGGAGACCCGCTATACCTTCACGCCGGAAAAGGCGGGCCAGTTCCGCTGGCACTGCGCCTTTCCCTGCGACACCGGCTCGGGCAAGGGCTGGGCGATGCGCGCCAGCAAGAATGGCCCCGACCGGAACGGCTTCATGGCCGGATATGTCGTGGTGATCTGAGGCACGGCGCATGAGACGGCCCGGGGGTGCGCCGACGGTTGGTCGGGCGGACGAGCGGACGCGCGATCGGGATGCGCGTGCCCCGGGTCGGACGCGGGGGGCCGGATGCCGGATGGCGGCGCCGGCCCTTCCCGCAGGTTCGCGGCCGGCAGCGTGGGGGGGCAGCGCCGGCGCCAGTGCCGCGTGTCTACGGCACCGGCGATCGGCCCCGCCGGATCGCGGCCGGGCGGTCGGGACGGGTCGGGCGGTCGGGACGGGCGGCCATCAAAGCACGCCGATGCCGCGCAGGATGATGTCCTTCACGCTGGCCTTGGCGGCCTTCCACTGGCGTTCGTTCAACGCCTTGCCACAGTTCAGGGTTTCGATCTGGTGGCTGAAATCGGCATAATGCTGGGTCGTGGCCCAGAGCATGTAGAGAAGATGACGCGGGTCGACCGGCTTCATCCGACCGGCGTCGATCCAGGCCTGGATCACCGCGACGCGGCCGTCGGTCCATTCGCGCAACGTGCTTTCCAGATAGTCCTGAATCACCGGCGCGCCATGCATCACCTCGCTGGCCCAGACCTTGGAGCCGAAGGGGTGTCTGCGCGAGATGTCCATCTTTGCATCGATATAGGCGCCGATCCCCTCGACCGGGCCGGCTGCCGAATCGAGGCTGTCGGCCGCGTGCAGCCAGATCTCGAAGATGTCGCGCACGACGCGCCGGTAGAGATCTTCCTTGGTGGCGAAATAGTAATGCAGGTTGGCCTTCGGCAAGCCCGCGACATCGGCGATGAGCTGCATGGTGGCGCCGCCGAACCCCGCCTCGGCAAAGACTTTTTCGGCTGCTGAAAGAATGAGCGTTTCGTTCTCGCGGCGGATGTCGGCGCGGCGGTTCGACCGGGGGGAGGGGGGCATGCCGGCGCGGGCCTCCGAGATTTCCGTTGACCGGTTGGTCAGGTTGTGATGCGCTGAACCTGACCATACGGTCAGGAAATGTCCACGGCAAGATGTCAGCGCAAGGGGCCGTCAAGCGCCCCGGCCGACGGGGAGAAGCGAAGATGGCGGCACCGGGCGAAAATCTCCGGATCAATGGCGAGCGGCTGTGGGACAGCCTGATGGAAATGGCCAGGATCGGGCCCGGCGTCGCCGGCGGCAACAACCGCCAGACGCTTACCGATGCCGATGCCGAGGGCCGGGCGCTGTTTCAGCGCTGGTGCGAGGCCGCGGGCTGTTCGATGGGGCTCGACCAGATGGGCAACATGTTCGCCCGCCGCGAGGGCGCCGACCCCGAGGCGCTGCCGGTCTATGTCGGCAGCCATCTCGACACCCAGCCGACGGGCGGCAAGTACGACGGCGTGTTGGGGGTGCTGGGCGGGCTTGAGATCCTCCGCACGCTCGACGATCTGGGGATCAGGACGCGGCGGCCCATCGTGCTCACCAACTGGACCAATGAGGAAGGCACGCGCTTCGCCCCGGCGATGCTGGCCTCGGGCGTATTTGCGGGCATGCACGATCTGGACTGGGCCTATGCCCGCAAGGATGCCGAGGGCAAGACCTTCGGTGCGGAATTGAAGCGGATCGGCTGGCAGGGCGAAGAAGAGGTCGGGGCACGCAAGATCCACGCGATGTTCGAATTGCATATCGAGCAGGGGCCGATCCTGGAGGCCGAGGGCCGCGAGATCGGCGTTGTCACCCATGGTCAGGGCCTGTGGTGGCTGGAAGTGCGGCTGACCGGCAAGGCCGCGCATACCGGATCCACGCCGATGCGGATGCGGGTGAATGCCGGGCTTGGCATGGCCCGGATCATCGAATTGGTGCATCGCATCGCTATGGACAATCAGCCCGAAGCGGTGGGCGCTGTAGGGCAGGCCAATGTCTATCCCAATTCGCGCAATGTGATCCCCGGCAGCGCGGTTTTCACCATCGATTTCCGCTCGCCCGATCGCGCGAAACTCGATGGCATGCGGGCGCGGCTCGAGGCCGAGGCGCCGAAGATCGCGGCCGAATTGGGCCTTGGGATCGAGATCGAGGCGGTCGGCCATTTCGACCCGGTCGCCTTCGATCCCGAACTGGTCAAATCGGTGCGCCGCGCGGCCGAGCGGCTGGGTTACAGCCATATGGATATCGTCTCGGGCGCCGGACATGACGCCTGCTGGATCAACCGCGTGGCGCCCACGGTGATGGTGATGTGCCCCTGCGTCGACGGGCTGAGCCATAACGAGGCCGAGGAGATCAGCCCAGAATGGGCGCGGGCGGGCGCGGACGTGTTGTTTCACGCGGTGCTGGAAAGCGCGGAGATCGTGGAGTGAGTGCGGGCCGGGGGGCTGTCGGCCCCCCGGACCCCCCGAGGATATTTGCAAACGAAAGATTGGGGGCGACCCCGGCGCCGGGCGGGAGGTGGACATGAATACGCTCATCAGGAACGGAACGATCGTCACCGCGGATCTGACCTATAGGGCGGATGTGTTGATCGAGGGCGGCAAGATCGCCGGGATCGGGGCCGGGTTGACGGGCGACGAGGTGCTCGATGCCACCGGCTGCTATGTGATGCCGGGGGGGATCGACCCGCATACGCATCTCGAGATGCCCTTCATGGGCACCTATTCCTCGGATGATTTCGAGAGCGGCACCCGCGCCGCCCTGGCCGGGGGGACCACGATGGTGGTGGATTTCGCCTTGCCGAGCCCGGGCCAGGGATTGTTGGACGCGCTGCGGATGTGGGACAACAAGTCGACCCGCGCCAATTGCGATTATTCCTTTCACATGGCGATCACCTGGTGGAGCGAGCAGGTTTTCGACGAGATGGCGCAGGTGGTGCGCGAGCGCGGGATCAACACGTTCAAGCATTTCATGGCCTACAAGGGCGCGCTGATGGTCAATGACGACGAGCTTTATGCCTCGTTCCGCCGTTGTGCCGAATTGGGGGCGATCCCGCTTGTCCATGCCGAGAACGGCGATGTGGTGGCGGAGTTGCAGGCCAGGTTGATGGCCGAGGGCAACACCGGCCCCGAGGCCCATGCCTATTCGCGCCCGCCGCAGGTCGAGGGTGAGGCCACCAACCGCGCGATCATGATCGCCGATATGGCCGGGGTGCCGCTTTACGTCGTTCATACGTCCTGCGAGGAGGCGCATGAGGCGATCCGGCGCGCGCGTCAGGCCGGCAAGCGGGTCTGGGGCGAGCCTTTGATCCAGCATCTGACGCTCGATGAAGGCGAATATTTCGACAAGGATTGGGACCATGCCGCGCGGCGGGTGATGAGCCCGCCGTTTCGCGACAAGCGCCATCAGGACAGTCTGTGGGCGGGCTTGCAGGCCGGCTCTCTCTCGGTCGTCGCGACCGACCATTGCGCCTTCACCACCGAGCAGAAGCGCTATGGGCTGACGGATTTCACCAAGATCCCGAACGGGACCGGCGGGCTGGAGGACCGCATGCCGATGCTGTGGACGCATGGGGTGAATACCGGCCGGCTGACGATGAACGAATTCGTCGCCGTGACCTCGACCAATATCGCGAAGATCCTGAACATCTATCCGCGCAAGGGGGCGGTTCTGGTCGGCGCCGACGCCGATCTGGTGGTGTGGGATCCCGCGAAGGAAAAGGTTATCTCGGCCCGATCCCAGCAATCGAGCATCGATTACAACGTCTTCGAGGGCAAGCGGGTCAAGGGGCTGCCGCGCTTCACCCTCAGCCGCGGGGCGGTGGCGGTCCATGACGGCGAGATCCGCACCGAAGAGGGCCATGGCCAATTCGTATCGCGCCCGGCCAACGGCACCGTCAGTCAGGCGTTGTCGAGCTGGAAGGCGCTGACCGCGCCGCGCCCGGTCCAGCGTTCCGGCATTCCGGCGAGCGGGGTGTGATGCGGGACATGCGTGCGACAGCCGAAGCCGTGATCGAGGCCCGTGGGCTCAATCTGGTTTTCGATACGGCCGACGGCCCGATCCATGCGCTCAAGGACATCGATCTGACCGTCGAGAAGGGGGAGTTTGTCTCGTTCATCGGCCCGTCGGGTTGCGGCAAGACGACCCTGCTGCGCGCGGTGGCGGCGCTCGAGACGCCGACCGCGGGCGCATTGCACGTCAACGGGATGACCCCGGACGAAGCGCGCCGCGCGCGCGCCTATGGCTATGTCTTCCAGGCGGCCGGGCTATACCCGTGGCGCAGCATCGCCGGCAACATCAAGTTGCCGCTCGAGATCATGGGGTTTTCGCGCGCCGAGCAGGAGGAGCGTGTGGCGCGGGTGCTCGATCTGGTGGAATTGACCGGTTTCGGCAGGAAATTCCCGTGGCAATTGTCGGGCGGGATGCAGCAGCGGGCCTCGATCGCGCGGGCTTTGGCTTTTGATGCCGACATCCTGTTGATGGACGAGCCTTTCGGCGCGCTCGACGAGATCGTGCGCGACCGGCTGAACGAGGAATTGCTGAAGCTCTGGGCGCGGACCGGCAAGACCATCGGCTTCGTCACCCATTCGATACCCGAGGCGGTCTATCTTTCGACCAGGATCGTGGTGATGAGCCCGCGGCCGGGGCGGATAGCGGATGTGATTGAAAGCACATTGCCGGCCGAGCGCCCGCTGGAGATCCGCGACAGTGCCGAATTCATCGCCATCGCCCACCGGGTGCGCGAGGGGCTGCGGGCGGGGCAGGGCGATGTCGTCTGAAGCGTGCGCCGCCCGGTCCGTCGCGAGTGGGTTCCGCGGCGGCGGCCGGACCGCGGATATGGCGGAAGAGGATCGAGGATGAAGTCGCTGGGGCCGGTTCTGTCGATTCTCGCCGTTCTGGTGGTGGTCTGGTATGGCGCGGCTGCCGTGATGAATGCGCAATGGGCGCGCGATCAGGCGGCGCGGGCGGGTACGCATCCGGATATGATGCAGATCCTTGCCGCGACGATGGATCAGCGCCGCCCGGTCTTGCCGGCGCCGCATCAGTTGGCCGAGCAACTGTGGAAGTCGGTGGTGATGGTGCCGGTGACCTCCAAGCGCAGCCTCGTCTATCACGCCTGGATCACGCTTTCGGCGACCGCGGCGGGCTTCGCCATCGGCTCGCTCGCCGGGATCGTGCTGGCGGTGGCGATCGTGCATGACCGCGCGGTGGACCTCAGCGTGATGCCATGGATCATCGCGAGCCAGGCGATACCCATCCTGGCGATCGCACCGATGGTCATCGTGATGCTGAATGCGGTGGGGGTGACGGGGCTTTTGCCCAAGGCGCTGATCTCGGCCTATCTGAGCTTCTTTCCCGTCACCGTGGGCATGGTGAAGGGGTTTCGCAGCCCCGATCCGATGCAGCTTGACCTGTTGCGCACCTATAATGCGGGCGCGGGCCAGGTGCTGCGCAAGCTGCGCTGGCCCGCGGCGCTGCCCTATCTCTTTGCCTCCCTCAAGGTGGCCGTGGCGGCCGCACTGGTCGGCACCATCGTCGGCGAATTGCCGACCGGCGCGGTGGCGGGGCTGGGGGCGCGGCTGCTTTCGGGCAGCTATTACGGGCAGACGGTGATGATCTGGGCGACGCTGGTCGTGGCCTCCGTTCTGGCGGCGGCGCTGGTCATGGCGATCGGCGCGGTGCAGCGGATCACGCTGCGACGCATGGGAATGGGGCGATGACCTGGCTGGGCGCGGGGCTGGCGGTGTGGCTGGGCGCCTGGTGGCTGAACCTGCGCCTGGTGCGCGGTGCGAGCGGCCGGGCGCGATCGGTGCGCGTCGCCGTGCCGCTGATCTTCGGGGCGACGATCCTGTTCGTCTGGCAGGCGCTGGTGCGGGGGCTGCATGTCCCCGAAGTGATCCTGCCCGCCCCGACGACCATCGCGGCGACGATCGTGGCCAACCTGCCGGTCCTTTGGGGCGATTTCGTGCAGACCTTCGTCAAGGGCGCGCTGTCGGGCTATGCGATCGGCTGCGCCGCCGCCTTTCTGACCGCCGTGGCCATCGATCGTTCACCATTTCTTCAGCGCGGGCTGCTGCCGGTCGGCAATTTCGCCGCCGCGCTGCCGATCGTGGGGATCGCTCCCATTCTGGTCATGTGGTTCGGCTTCGACTGGCAATCCAAGGCCGCGGTTGTGGTCGTCATGGTTTATTTCCCTGTCCTCGTGAACTGTCTCGAAGGGCTGCACGCAAGCGATCCGATGCAGCGCGACCTGATCGCCACATGGGGCGCGAGCTATGGCCAGGGTCTGCGCAAGGTGCGGCTGCCCGCGGCGATGCCCTTCATCTTCAACGGACTGAAGATCGCATCGACCCTGGCACTCATCGGCGCCATCGTGGCGGAATTCTTCGGCTCCCCCATCCGTGGGATGGGCTTTCGCATCTCGACCGAGATCGGGCGCCTCGCGCTGGGCATGGTCTGGGCCGAGATCGCCGTCGCGGCACTTGCCGGCAGCCTCTTTTACGGCACCGTCGCCCTGATCGAGCGGCTGGTGACTTTCTGGCATCCCGCGCAGCGGCATTGACGCCCGCAGGCCGGGCAACACGAAGGCCGGCAAAGAACGGCCGCAACAGGAGGTGAAGTGATGAAGAGACTGCTTGCCACTCTGGCAGGGCTTGCCCTCGCGGCCGGCTCTGCCCATGCCGCCGACAAGGTGACGCTGCAACTCAAATGGGTGACCCAGGCCCAGTTCGCGGGCTATTACGTCGCCAAGGACAAGGGGTTCTACAAGGCCGAGAACCTCGATGTCACGATCAGGCCGGGCGGGCCGGACATCGCGCCCGAGCAGGTGATCGCCGGGGGCGGCGCCGATGTCATCGTCGACTGGATGGCGGCTGCGCTGGCCGCGCGTGAACGCGGGCTTCCGCTGATCAATATCGCCCAGCCGTTCAAGCATGGCGGGCTGGAGCTTACCTGTCTGAAATCCACCGGCATCGCCTCGCCCAAGGATTTCCCCGGCCATACCCTGGGGGTGTGGTTCTTCGGCAATGAATATCCATTCTATGCCTGGATGGCCAAGCTTGGCATTCCCACCGACGGCGGGGCCAAGGGGGTGAAGGTGCTGAAGCAAGGCTTCAACGTCGATCCCCTGCTGCAGCATCAGGCCGATTGCATCTCGGTCATGACCTACAACGAATACGGCCAGGTGCTCGATGCCGGGATCAAGCCCGACCAGCTTGTCACCTTCAACTATCTCAAGGAAGGCGTCGGTATGCTCGAGGACGGGCTCTACGTGCTTGGGCCGAAGCTGAAGGATCCGAAGTTCAAGGATGAGATGGTGCGTTTCGTGCGTGCCTCGATGAAGGGCTGGAAATGGGCCGAGACCCATCCCGACGCGGCCGCCAAGATCGTCCTGAACAATGACGCGAGCGGCGCGCAGACCCTCAAGCATCAGGAATACATGATGAAAGAGGT